>JAGHEC010000141.1 GCA_021159525.1 Deltaproteobacteria bacterium
GATAGAGCCGGGCCAATGGGATGCAGGTTAGAAAGCCCAGACCCCCTAAATTGACCCCCAGGATGGGAGCGCCATACCGCCCCACCCGGCGCGCTGCTCCCAGGAGTGTCCCGTCGCCGCCCAAGACCACCACCCAGTTCACATCATTGGGAATGCCGGACGACTCCTTAAAGGTTCCATTAACAGGCCCTTTTGCATCCATCTCCTCCAGGAAGACATGAATATCCCTCTTCTCAAACCATGCGGCCAGTTTTTCTGCCTCTCTTTTTGCAGTCTCGTAATAATGCTTGTAGATGATTCCCACCGATTGCGAGGTCATGGGAGTCTCCGTCAGCCTGACACAAAGAGGGGGACAATTTCAAAACGATTTACATCCACCAACCCTTTATCTGTAAGCTTGAGTTCGGGAATGACCGGAAGGGCCAGGAAAGACAGGGCCATGAATGGGTCGTCTAATGGGCAGCCGATGCGGGCAGCGGCCCTTTTGGCGGCCCGGAGCCGGGGAACCAGGGCCTGGACGGGTTGTGTGGACATGAGGCCGGCGATCTCAAGAGGCACTGTCGCAAGGATCTCGCCCCCCTGGACCACCACAAGCCCACCTCCCATATCCCTGACCGCTTCCACAGCCACGCACATGTCCTCATCCGTCACCCCGACAACAATCACATTGTGGGAATCGTGGGCCACAGAGGAGGCAATGGCCCCTTTTTGAAGCCCGAAACCGCGTATCAAGCTTAGGCCGATGTGTCCGGTCTTTTTATGCCGTTCCACTACTGCCAGTTTTATCAGATCCTTTTCAGGGTCTGTTTTTACAAATCCATCAGCCGAGGGAACGGATTCTACACACTTGCGGGTTATAATCTGTCCCGGCACCAGTTCGATAATCCTTGCTTTTTTGCCAGGATGCAGGATTCGGAAATTATCGGCCGTCAGAGGAGCAATGGCCAAAGGAGCGGGGCGTTCAAAAGAGGCAGGATAGGGATCCGGGCCGGACCACGTCAATCGCCCGTCCCGGACCACTTCCCTGCCGTCCTTATAGACCGAGGCAACTTCGAACTCATAAAGGTCATTTAAAACCACCAGGTCAGCGCGATATCCGGGGGCAACGGCGCCCCGCCTGCGGAGCCCGAAATAGTCGGCCGGATTCCAGGAAGCCAGCCGCACGGCCGTTACTGGGTCGAGACCCGATCGCATTGCCCGCCTCAAGATATAATCGAGGTGTCCCCGGGCCTCGATATCTTCAGCGTGAAGGTCGTCCGAGACAAAGCAAAATCGGTGTGCATTTTTTTCCGTAACCACCGGGAGGAGTTCATCCATATTTTTGGCCGAGGTTCCCTCACGGATCATGAGCATCATGCCGTTTTCCATCTTTTCAAAGGCCTCCCTGCGAAGGCTCGACTCGTGATCCGAACCCATGCCCGCGCTCAGGTATGCCTGGAGATCGTACCCTCCCACCAAGGGGGCGTGGCCGTCCAGGACCCGGTCCTGAAAGAGAACGATCTTCTCCAGTACCTGGGGATCTCCCATGAGGACCCCGGGGAAATTCATCATCTCTGCCAGTCCCAAAATGCGGGGCTCTTTCAGAAGTTCTTTCAGATCTGAAGCGGCCAGGGTCGCGCCCGAGGTCTCCAGATGGGTGGCAGGCACACAGGACGGGGCCATGAAAAAAATGTCGAAGGGGATATTGGCGCTCTCCTCAAGCATATACCGGATGCCGTCAAGTCCCATGACATTGGCGATTTCATGGGGATCCGCAACAATACTGGTGGTTCCGTGAACCAAGAGGGCTGCTGCGAGATGAGATGGGGAGAGCATGGTGCTCTCTACGTGCAGATGCCCGTCTATAAGACCCGGGACGATCCACCGGTTGCTTGCATCCACCTCTTTTTCCCCGTGATAGTTCAGTCCCTGGCCCACGATGACGCCGTCTGATATGGCCACATCCCCTTTCCTGATGTTCCCTGAAAACAGGTTGACTACCTGGCCGCCCTTAAGGACCAGTTCCGAGGGGATTTCTCCCCTGGCAGCCGCTATCCGATGTCTGAGGGATTCCGCCGAGATCTTCATGTGCTGTATACCTCTTCTATGCACTGGTCTTTCCCACGACCCACCATTCGTCGGTCATGTCAGAGGATGTGTCCACCATAAGATGAACGACTTCCAGATTCGGATAACGTTCCTTGAGATCGTTTATGTCCACGGGTTCGAATTTCTTGACATTGTTGATATAGGCCTGCTCGGTCAGTGCGTTGGATTCGTAATTTTCCCTGGTCCGCTGAGAGATGCGTCTAAGGGAGACCTCCTTGGGGCACTGGGTCTGCTGGATCACCAGCATCATCTTATGCCGGTCCGCTATCTCTGCGGCCCTCTGCCTCAGGGCCTGGGTTACAAATGTGGCATCCAGGATCATGGATGTTCCCTTGGCCCCCAGCTCGTCGGCCATGCGAAACATCTCCTCATATACCAGAGTCCGTTTGCTCATGTTGGACGCCACCTTTTCGTCGAAAATGTCCTCGTTTTTCAGCACATCCAGGCGAATCAGATCAGATCTCAGGATCTTATAACCCTTGAGTTCGGCAATGACCTCTGTTGTTTCCGTCTTGTAGGACGCCGGGAGACCGCAGGAAATAAGAACGGTTTTTGGCTCCAACTCCCTTTTCATAAATTCCACAAAAGGTTCTCTCATCATATTTCTCCTACGTTGGGCCGTCGTTGGCCCAAGATAACCATTTGCAAATAAAAGCCGTTCAGCCGTAATAGCTCAATAAATAAGAGCAGGCGGAAGAAAAATCCGTATCAGCTCAATAATTAGGGGGATAACTGCGAACCTAGTGCCGGGGCAGGAGGATTTTTCCTCCGCTCCAGGCCTCCGGGCTGGTCTCTTCAGTGACTTATCTGCGGGGGACACCCGCCTGCCAACGCCAATTGAGCGTTCTTGCCAAGACTTTCGTCCCGTGGATCTGCGATGGCAGAAGGAAGTAACATGGGTAACAAGGCAATGGCGGGCAGGCTTGGCCCCTTTGGCATTCTCGACTTCGTCGAGCTGCGGCTTCCCCCACTGATAAGTCACGAAACCGGGGACCCATCCGAAGGATGGGGTCTGAGTCGAGCGAAGCGAGCGAAGAAGAGACGGAGCCCTCCCGGCAGTCGCGTCAGAAAAACCCTCCTGCCCCTATTTATTGAGCTATTACGTTCAGCTTTTAATATAAGAAAGTGCAAGGTCAAAATATTTCCGGGCAACCCGGGCCGCCTGCTCCTTTTCCGTTTCGCCGATAGACGGATCAGTGATCTGAAATCCATTCACCTTTCCCCTCACAATTGCCCGATAGACCTTGTAGAATGTCAGGAGATCCTCCATCCCCTCTTCGCCGGCCATATCTTTATAATATTGCCAGAGCATCTCTGAAAGTTGTCCGCCCCCGTGATATTCCAGGTCCATCAACAAAAAGGCGATATCCGCGATGGTGTCGCTGTATCGAAATCGGTCGTTGAATTCGATACAGTCAAATATGGGGATGTCTTCTGTGAGACAGACATGTTCCATGTGGAGGTCCCCGTGGCAGTCCCTGATACGGCCCTGGTCCATCCTCTTGAGGAAAAGCTCATGGTTCAAGCGGTAAAAATCTTCAGTCCACTCCTTGAGGGAATGGAACTGATTCCCTGACAGGGTTGTGCCGATATATTCCCGGATCTGTCGGAAGTTCTCACTGGTATTCACCGCAAACCGTTCCGGGGACCCAAAGGCCCGGATCTCCGGGGTCATGGGGGCGTTTGCATGAAATCCGGCAACCACCTTCGCGATCTGCCTGAGATGATCTTCCGTGATTTCCCCACGGGCAAACAGCGATTTCATGAGCTTGTCGTCCGGGATCCTTTTCATCTTGACGGCATAATCCACCGGCGTTCCGCCCGTATCGCGCAATGTATAGGCTTGGCCCTGCCGGGTGACCGGAACCACGCCCAAATAGAGATCCCTGCTGAGCCTCCTGTTGAGCTCCACCTCCCGCTGACAATAGTATTTTCGTCTTTCAAGGGTGGAGAAGTTCAAGAAGCCGAAATCAACCGGTTTTTTGATTTTATAGACAAAGGCGTCCGCCACCAGCACAACAGAAATATGGGTCTGGAGCAGGGCGACCGTCTCTGTTGGGTCGGGAAGGGCTGCAGGGTCCTGTAAGTGCCGAATCATCTCATCCATAGGCAGCCCCCCGGAGTGCAATCCCGAACTGAGAGGCGACAAAGTCCGGGACATCTATTGTGCCCATGATAACGGGGTCCTGATGGCAGTCAGATCCTCCTGTGACCATCAGCCCTTCCTCTTGGGCCAGCCCCAGATAGGCCGATGTGGTTTCAGGACTCAATCTGGAGTGCCAGCATTCCAGACCGTCCAGGAAAGGCAGCATGGACTCCCGGATGATCCGGCATTGTTCAGGGATGGAGGTCGTCAGCATCGCCAGAGAGGTCCCGTTGGGGTCATTGCCGTGGGCAAGCATCAGCTTTCCCCCTCCCCCCCGGACAAGGTTGGAGGCTTCCTCAAGGGAAAGGGGCATCTTGGGGACATTGCAGGCCACGAGATATTTGTCAAAGGCCTCCTGTCGGGTGGCCACGATCCCCTTTTTCACCATGTAGTTGGCGATGTGGGGTCTCCCGAAGGCGCCGTCCACGGTCTCTTCAATTGCCTCGAGGTCTTTTTCTGTAAAAGACGTCAATCCCCTTTTCTTGAATTCCCGGTTGATGTTCTCGAGGATCGCCTCAGCCCGATGCCGACGATATGCGATCAGTTTTTCGATCTTGTCCATCAAGGGAGGATAATGGGGATCAAAGCCGTATCCCAGGACATCCAGCGATACAGGCTTGCCGTTTTTAAAATCGGGGTGGGAAAAGGAGATGTTCAGTTCCACCCCGACCAGATAGCGCATTCCATATTCAGAGGCCAGGGATGCCGCTGTATCCTGGCACACGATGTTGTCGTGATCGGTGATGGAAATCATCCCGATATTCCTGGCGTGGGCCTCTGCGAATATCTCTGACAGTCCCATTTTGCCGTCCGAGCAATCCCTGGAGTGTATATGGAGATCAATTTTCATAGTTTCGAATAATCTCTTCGTATCACCTCAATAATTAGGGGGATAACTGCGAACATAGTGCCGGGGCAGAAGAATTTTTCTTCCGCTCCGGGCCTCCGGGCTGGTCTCTTCAGTGACTTATCTGCGGGGGACACCCGCCTGCCAAGGCCAATTGAGCGTTCTTGC
>JAGHEC010000283.1 GCA_021159525.1 Deltaproteobacteria bacterium
CCCCCGTGAATATGGGGACCTTCATCTTTACCTTTTCAGCAACCCCGAACGAGGTCTCGGTATTGACCGCGGGGAAGGTGGCCTTGTCCGGATTGGGTTCCACCCCCTTGGCGCCCATGGCATAGCCCATGATATTCAGGTGGGAATAATCAACTGGATAGTCCTTGTCTGCACCGGCCGTGATACTCCCAAATGGCTGAGGATAGAGAAGCTCCCTTCCCCGGAAGGTAGCATTGAACATGTCACAGTTTCCCTTGCATCCATCCACGCACCTGCTGCAGATACCTGACTGGGGGGCCACGTTTCGTGAACGATTCTTGGTTTGAAGCGCCTCATTGGAATTGGGTCTCTGTAAATTCATTGTCTTGTTCTCCTTTTTACATCTCAGGGAAGAGAACAAAAAAAGGCGTCTTCCCTGATGTGGGTTTCAGACGCCTTTGTCTTATCGCGATAATCTCCCGCACGCCGTTGTGCGAATTATTAAATTTTAATTTTTTAACATATCCTCATCATGAAGTTATGTCAAGAAATTTATGCGGCAATCAGCAATTCTCATTTTGAACGTATTGTGGGGACTCTATATTACACCCCCTTTGGATGTACAAGTGGTAACAGCTCAATAAATAGGGCCAGGAGGATTTTTCTGACGCGACTGCCGGGAGGGCGCCGTCTCTTCTTCGCTCGCTTCGCTCGACTCAGACCCCACCCTTCGGGCGGGTCCCAGGTTTCGTGACTTATCAGTGGGGGAAACCGCATCCAAAGATGCCAAAATGAGAATTGCTAATCTCTCTGTTGCATCGTTATCCCACGCGATGTTATACAGAGATGCAGCGGATTGAGATGGTCCACTTCACGGGCGGCAACCAAAGGGAATGCCATTGACCAAGATCAAATTCATCGTGGTGGGCAACACCCGATCTCCTTTTCTGAAAGAGGGAGAGTTCTTTTATCTGAAGCGAATCCAGCGCTATACGCCCACGGAATGGGTAGAAGTGAAACCCCAGAAAATAACAAGAGGGCGCTCACCTGAGGAAATATTGAAGATGGAGGCCCGCTCCATTGCTGCGAAATGCTTGCCGGACGATCATGTCATCATCCTGGATACAAAAGGGGATGAATACGACTCTGAGGGATTTGCCGGTCTCCTTGCACGTCTCTTACAGACCCACAAGCGGATCTGTTTCATCATCGGCGGCCCCCTGGGCCTGTCCCGGGACCTCATCCAGAGTGCGGGCCATGCTGTTTCCCTTTCGAGACTCACGCTCACCCACGAAATGAGCAGGCTGGTGCTCCTCGAGCAGGTTTACAGGGCCCACACCATCATGAAGGGCGAAAAGTACCATAAATGAAACAGCCCTTGCCTAATCTTTTCCGACACCTGCCTCCAGGGCCATGGCGATCTTGTTCTTGAGCTCGGACAGGTCAAAGGACTTAATAACATAATAATCGGCCGCGATGGACTTCATATCCTCCTTGAAGGTATCATAGGCCGTACAAAGAATCACCGGGAGATCGTAGAACTTGTTCCGAATATCCTGCAACAGATCCAGGCCGTTATAATCGACCATCTTGATGTCGAGGACCACCAGGTCCGGCTTTTCCTTTTCGATCCTCTCCAGCAGGAGGTGACCGTTCTCTGCCGTAATGACCTCATAGCCTGCCTCGCTCAGTTCTTCTGAATACAGGTAACGGATATGTTCCTCGTCATCCACAATCAATATTTTGGCCATAACTTGCTCTCCGTTACTCGGCGTCCATGCAAAGGAGAGCCCCTTCACGGACGTCCATCTCAGATGAATTCACCCTAAAAAGCGGCGTTGGCGTTACCGTCAGAAAAACCCTACCAAAAGATACGAAAATATGCAAATCACCCTCCGCGGCGTGGCATCATGGTTGGGCAGTGCCGGGGCCGCAGTCGCCGTCAGTACTGATAAAAGCCCCTTCCCGTTTTTCTGCCGAGCCAACCCGCATCCACATATTTTCGCAACAATGGACAGGCCCGATACTTGGCGTCTCCCAGTCCCCGGTGAAGTACATCCATAATAGACAGGCAGGTATCCAGCCCGATGAGATCGGCCAGGGCCAGGGGACCCATGGGATGATTCATGCCCAGCTTCATGATCTGGTCGATGTCCTCTGCCTTCCCCACCCCTTCGAACAGGGCGTATACCGCCTCATTGATCATCGGCATCAATATCCGGTTGGCCACGAAGCCCGGAAAATCATTGGCAGGGACCGGGATCTTGTCCAGATGAAGGGCCAAATCATGGGTCATTTGAAAAGTCTCGTCCGAGGTGGCCAGACCCTTGATGATCTCCACCAACTTCATCATGGGGACCGGATTCATAAAATGCATGCCGATGACCTTCTCCGGTCTTTTCGTGGCCGCGGCAATCTTGGTAATGGAAATGGAAGAGGTATTGGAAGAAAGGATCACCCCTTCCCTGCAATAACTGTCCAGTTCGCCGAAAATATTGAGCTTCAAGCCCTCGTTTTCAGTGGCCGCCTCCACCATAAAATCGGCCCTGCTCATGTCTTCAAGCGAGGTAGATCCCTCTATCCTCCCCAAGACAGCCCCTTTATCCGCTTCAGACATCTTACCTTTCTTGACCATACGGCCAAGGCTTGCATCGATGGTCGAAAAACCCCGCTCCACAAACTCGTCCTTGATATCGTTCATGATCACCGACAAACCTGCCACAGCACCAACCTGAGCAATCCCCGAACCCATCTGTCCGGCCCCCACAACGCCCAACACCTTGATTTCCATTATTGCAACTCCTCCTTCTCGGTGGCTTAAGCTATCTTACTGCCTTATTGGAATTTACATCGAAATCGTGCGAATCACAAGTATAAACTGAAGGAACTTTCCCGGACCCTGCCCGCGGTTTCAACCTCGACTCTCCCCATCCCCTCAATGAATTTTTGGCTACAGGTCTGCGTCAGCCTGTCGTTCGAAGCGGCTTTGGCGTATACTTCATCGTGTGGAGCGCCCCTGCGAAACACACACCAACAGACTCTTTGTCTGCACATTCTCTGCAAAGTGGAAAGCAGTTCGGATATGGGGCTCTCTGCCTCCCGCCCCCGGGCTGTATTTGGTTTTTGCCGCCCGCGGTATGGGGGGTCACTGCCTCCCCTCCAAGACGGGACAACAAAATGCGTACGCAGCGCTCGGCGACCGCCCCCTGACTCGTAATAGCCTTTATGGAAAGGCAGCAAAGGACTACCGTCTTATGAAAGACTGTCCTTGGGGCTGGATCAGAACGAATTC
>JAGHEC010000007.1 GCA_021159525.1 Deltaproteobacteria bacterium
ATCGAGGCCTGCAACGAGGCCCGGCCCCAGGTGACCATGGTTTTTACCGGACAACGGGCATTCAAGCATTAAACCTTTGTTGGAACGATTGAACGGAGAACCCAAGGATGTATACTGCCAGTGACCTAAGAAAGGGCCTCAAGATACAGATCGACGGCGAGCCGTACATTGTCACGGAGTTCCAATTCGTCAAGCCCGGCAAGGGCCAGGCCCTATATCGATGTAAATTGAAGAATATGATTACCGGGGTCATTATCGACCCCACTTACCGATCAGGCGATACCTTTGAACCGGCCGATCTGAGCGAACGCCGTATGCAGTATCTCTACAACCAGGAAAACGAGTACTGGTTCATGGATGTGGAGAATTATGAACAGTCGGTCCTTACTGAGGAGCAGGTGGGTGACGCCAAGAACTACCTGACGGATAATCTGGAGGTGGACATCCTCTTTTTCGGGGATCGTCCCATCGGGATCACCCTTCCCAACTTTGTCAATTTGACCGTTGCCAGGGCAGACCCCTGGGCCAAAGGGGATTCAGTGGCAGGCGACACCAAGCCCGTTACACTGGAGACCGGATACGTGCTCAGGGTGCCCCCCTTTATCGAGGAGGGGGGCAAGATCGCCGTGGATACCCGGACCGGCGAGTATGTCACCCGGGTCAAGGAATGATTCGCGCCCCCATGAGCCTACGGGTCCGGCGGAACGGAAAAGCAATCTCCGCCTCCGCGGGCGCCTGGTCCAGTCCCTCAGGGAATTTTTTATCGGGCGGCGCTATGTGGAGATAGAAACGCCCTGTCTCATATCCGCCCCGGCCCCGGAGCGATATATCGATGTTATCCCTGCAAACGGTCGCTGTCTCCATCCCTCCCCTGAATTGTGCATGAAGCGCCTCCTGTCAGCCGGTTTTTCCAGGATATTTCAGATCTGCAAATGTTTCCGCAAGGGGGAGCGGGGGGATTTGCACCTCCCCGAGTTCACCCTCTTGGAGTGGTACCGGACCGGGATCGACTACCAGGACCTCATGGAGGAGTGCGAGGCATTGATCTGCTTTGCAGCCCAATCCCTGGGGAAGGGAGAAAGGATCCTGTATCTTGGGAAAACCATCGACCTTTGTCGACCCTGGGACCGGATCTCCGTGAAAGAGGCCTTTGAGCGATATGCCTCCGTTACCATGGACCAAGCACTCTCGAGCGGATCTTTCGACCAGGTGCTGGTGGAGGAGATTGAGGCCCACCTGGGCGCGACCCGGCCGGTCTTTCTCTATGATTACCCGGCCCCCCTCGCTGCCCTGGCAAGGGTCAACCCGAAAGACCCCACCGTGGCGGAAAGGTTTGAGATCTACCTGGCCGGGATGGAGATCGCCAATGGGTTTTCCGAATTGAACGATCCCCGGGAGCAAAGGGCCAGGTTTGAAAAAGAGCAACAGGAGCGCCTTGCCGCAGGCAAAGCGACCTATCCGCTCCCGGAACGATTTCTGGAATCCCTGGCTGATATGCCGGAGGCCGCGGGGATCGCCCTTGGCGTGGACCGCCTGGCCATGTTCTTCTGCAACGCTGGCCGCATTGATGACGTGGTTTCGTTTACGCCGGAAGAGACCCGGGAGGACTTGCTTGATCAAAAAGCCGGTTTGCGGTAATAATCCGTATCACGGCATGCAGCAGGAGACCCGGCGAACGCATGTCCCGTTACGCTGAGGCGGAAAACCATCTAACCTTGAACCCATTAAGCTTGAACTCTGAACTTTGTCGTCCATGAAAACCGGAAGCGCACAGGCAGTTGCCAAAGGAACGGCCAGGAACCGCACCCGGGCCAAAGAGAAAAGATGCCTGGCCTGCGGCAAACCCAACATCGATGCCCGCAGGCGGTACTGCTGTCCGGAGTGCAGGGACTATATCCTTTGGGTCCTTTCCCTTTCCAAGGGCCTTTTAAGGGCAATCAACGCCAGGTATGCGGCCTTTTCCTTTACAGACGACCGGGTTATTCTGGACGTGTTTCCGGTGTGGTCCAAGCATGTCTCCCGCTTCATGGTTCAACGCATGGAGGGAAACAAGCCTGCCGAAGACCTGAAAAACCTGGTGTTGCAGTTTGGACAGGAATGGCACAGCATCGTCAACAGCAACGGGTCCCGGAGCTACGCCTCCCTGTGCCTAATCAACCAAAATCACAGCGCGAACATCCATCCCAGCAGCATCCGTCCTCCCCGGAAATCCTTTCCCAGGCTGACGCGTTACGAAACAAGGTGCCTGGATTTGTTGAAACTGGATAGGGCCGACCTGGCTTCCGTAGGCTGCGCGGCCAAGATCAAATCGGCCTACAAACGCATGGCCAAGATCCACCATCCGGATGTGGGGGGGGACGAGGAGGCATTCAAGAGGCTGAATGACGCGCATGAACAGATGTTGTCGTGGGCGGAAAACCCCCATTTTACCTGCAGGAAGGCCCTGCCGGGGTGCTGGTCGTACGACGGAGCCACCAGCCGCTGGTCTCCTCCCCTTTAGCGGCCGGAGGCCCTGCCGGGGCAGATAAGACCATTTCTTCTTAACGTCGGGAGGTGACCATGAAAGGTAAAGGACTCCTATATGGCATCGCGATCCTCGGATCGAAGGGCGCCATATCCGGCGCCCTTGTTGTCAAGGAGAAGCTCCCATGCCTAAGTTGAAAGACCTTATCAAGGAATCGCCGGTGCATGAGCGGAGGATAGAGGTGCGCACCTATCCCCTTGATAACGGCCAATTGATTGTCGAGGGCTGGCTTATAGACGATCGGCTGATTCAGGGATACCACTGGAATGGCAAACCGCGTGAGCCTGGCCCGGTACACCGGATGTGTGTCCGGATGCTGATTGCCGGCTGGCCTGTCACCATCCTGGATGCAGAGGCGGAACTGCCCCACGCGCCTCATGAACTCTGTCCCATCACCCTCGACAGCGTAAAAAAGATTATCGGGCTTGAGATTGCCTCGGGATACAGCCGAAACGTAGCCCGTCTCATCGGCGGGGTCCGGGGGTGCAATCACCTGACCCATCTGATCCTCGTTATGGGCACGGCTGCCCTCCACGGGTACTGGACCCATGTCTCCAGAAAACGCCGGCCCATCCCCCGTTCCCTGGACGAATTCATGGGGCTTTCCAGTCTCGTCAACAGCTGTATGCTCTGGGGAGAGGATGGTCCCATCATGCAGGAAATCAAGACAGTCTTAAAAGAGAATCCGGACAAGGCGGATCCGGGGTAACCATACCAAATCCCCGGACAGGTCTGGATCTTGTGCGATTCAACCCGTCAACAGGGATGGGGAGACGGCGCCAAGATCGGTCAGGATGGTCCGTCGATCCGCGCTGCGGCCTTGCGGACCGAAACCTTTTTGCGTCCGGCGCATGATTGGTATAAAAGGCGCAGTCCGCCCAGGCCCCGTGGAAAGGGCCGGAGGGGGCGACTGCCGTGCGTCAGAGCCCGTTTCGCCTTGACATCCTTTGTAACCATTGGGTATAGTCATTTTGTAGCTAAAAAATAGCCATATTCAGGCAATGATCTTTGGACAGCCCTGTTATTTTCCATTTTGCCGGAACAGGAGGTCAACACATGAACATTACCAAGCAACTCATCGAGATTGTTGGAAAGGACAGTGTATTTGACGACAGGGTCGAATGCCTGGCCTACTCGCGGGATCTCTCCGTACACGAGGGTATCCCCGATGTTGTGGTCTTTGCCCGCACGACAGAGCAGATCTCGGCCATTATGCGGTTAGCCACTCGGGAAAAGGCGCCTGTCACGGTTCAGGGGTCAGGGACCGCCACCACCGGTGCATCCCTCCCTGTGGAAGGGGGCATCCTGCTGGACGTACACCGAATGAACAACATCCTGGAGATCGACAAGGAGAATTTCTTTGCACGGGTCGAACCGGGCGTCATCTGCAACGACCTCAATATCGCACTCAAGAAGCACCATCTCATGTTCCCCCCGAATCCGGGGAGCGAACTCATCGCCACCATCGGCGGCATGATGTCCACCAATTCAAGCGGACACCGGGCCGTTAAATACGGCACGGCCAGGGACTATGTCAAGGGCCTTAAGGTGGTCCTGGCCGACGGCAGGATCATCGAGACCGGGTTCAGGACCCCCAAGTCATCCTTTGGATACGATTTAAACCATGTCTTTGCCAGCGCGGAAGGCACCCTGGGAGTGATTACCGAAATCACGGTAAAGATTCAGCCCATCCCTGAGTACAATGCCCTGGCCTTAGCCATCTTTCACGATCTGTTTGCCGCTGGAAAGGCCGTGAGCGAGATCATCGGCTCGGGCATCCAGTTGACCGCATGCGAGATCCTGGACAACTACAGCCTCAAGGTCGTGGAAAAGGCCATTGGCAAGGACGTCAGCAAGATAGAGGCCATGCTGATTATTGAATCGGACGGGGCCAAAGAAACGGTTGTCAAGGACATGGAGCGCATCGGCGAGATATGCCGCAAACACGGCGTGGAGGAATTCACCTGGAGCGACGACCCGGCCAAGGCCGGCGAGATCATGGAGGCCCGGGGCAAGTTGGTGCCCACCCTCTCAAGGATCAAGCCGGGCAACCGCCTGGTGCCTATTTCCGAAGACCTGGGCATCCCGCCCAGCCGGATCCCGGAGGTCATCAAGCGGGCACAGGAGATCTCGGATAAATACAACCTGCTGATCACCACTTTCGGACATATCGGGGACGGCAATGTGCATACCACCTTTGTGACTGACATGAGGAGCCGGGAGGAATGGGATCGGCTTCGGCCGGCCGCAGACGAGCTGGCGGAACTGGCCCTCCAGATGGGAGGGACGGTCACGGCCGAGCACGGGACCGGGCTTGCCAGAAATCCCTATATCGAAAAGCAGTTGGGCCCGGCCCTTGATGTGATGCGCGCCATCAAGGACGCCCTGGATCCCGATCACATCCTGAACCCCGGAAAGATGGGGCTCGAAAAAAAGAAATACGATATCTACGATTACTTTGCCTTCAAGACCTTTCTGGAACATCCCGAAGGCGTCAACTCCTTTGGCGAGGCCGTGGACAACGAGCTGCTGGCCTGCATCTACTGCGGATTCTGCCGCCTCGGGTGCCCTACTTTCAGCGTGACTCACAGGGAATCGCGCAATGCGCGGGGTAGAAACGCCCTGGCATTCAATCTCCTGAACGGGACGATTGAGCCTTCGAAGGAGCTGGCAGAGGCCTTTTACAGTTGCACTACCTGCCAGGCCTGCACTTACTTCTGCCCGGCCCGGGTCAAGGTGGATGAGATTGTGGAAGCGGTCCGCAAAAAATTGTACAAGGCCGGCCTTACCCCTGAACCGGTGCTTGGAATTCGAGACAACATCTTTAAAACGGGGAATGTGTATGCAAGCGCCAAGGCGGACAGGATCGAGATCTATCCCCGTGCGCTCAAGGAAAAAATTCAGAAGGGGGAATTGAAAAAGGAGGCCGAGACCCTCCTCTTCATGGGGTGCGTGCCAAGCTATCTGGACATGAAGATGGTCCCCAGCCTGATCAAACCCCTGGATGCCGGGGGTGTGGACTACACCACCCTGGCCACCGAAGAGGGGTGCTGCGGATTCCCGTTGTTTCTGATGGGGAATGAAGAATTTCAACCTCATGCCCAAAAGGTTATTGAACGAATCAAGGCCACCGGGGCGCGGGAACTGCTGACCCCCTGCGCCGGGTGCTACAAGACCTTCAAGAAGATCTACCCGGAGGTCGGGGATCTGGGCCTGGAGGTGTATCATTCGGTCCACTATCTGCTGAGGCTGATCCAGGAAGGGAAAATCACCTTTAAGGGGGATTTGGGCAAGAGGGTGACCTACCATGATCCCTGCGACCTGGGACGGGCCTTCCAAATTTTCGAGGAACCGAGGAATATCCTTAAGGCGATTCCAGGCCTTGAATTTGTGGAAATGGCCAGAAACCGGCTCCAGGCCCGCTGCTGCGGGGGCGGCGGCGGCGTGCTGGCCAACAACCCGGATATGGCCGTGGAAATGGCCGCGGAACGGGTCAGGGACGCCCTGGCCGTCGGGGCCGAGATCATCGTCTCAGCATGCGCAGCCTGCAAAGACAACCTGCGAAAGGGCGCCAAGGCCATCCCCAAGCAGGAGCGGGGAAAGATCAAGATTATGGATATCACGGAGATCGTGGCCCAGCAAATGGCCGAGTGATCCGGTATCCCTTTGTTCCGCCCCCTGGGGCCTGCTTACTTCTGATCTTTGAGGCATATTTTCGTCCCCTGAGCCCCTTGGGTTCTTCCCCGTGACGGGTTACGGACCAGGGACCAGGGTAACTGTTTGGATTGGAGTAAAGATATGACCGAAGAGAAAACCGTCAAACGAAAAAAGATTGCTGCGGCCGACGTCTGTAAAAAGATCATGGCCGATCATTTTTATGAAATGGACGAGGCCGTCAAGACCGGCTCCAAGAAGATTGCCTGGTGCACCAGCGTGGGCCCGGCCGAACTCCTTCGGGGCATGGGCTTTCTGGTCTATTTTCCGGAGAACCACGGGGCCATGCTGGGGGCGACCCGCATGGCCACCGAACTGATTCCCCATGCCAATGCCCTGGGGTATTCGCCCGATATCTGCTCATACCTTACCTGTGATATCGGGTCGTATTTGCAGAAAAAGACACCTCTTAAAATGGCCTACAACATCGATTCGGTGCCCAGGCCCGATGTCCTGGTCTACAATACCAATCAGTGCAGAGACGTGCAGGACTGGTTTGCCTGGTATTCGCGGGAACTCAACGTGCCCTTGGTCGGGGTCCATACCCACAGGGATATCGGCGACATCGGACCGGCACAGATCCAGGACATTGCCGCCCAGATTCAAGAACTGATTCCCCCATTAGAGGAAGTGAGCGGCGAAAAATTTGACATGGATCGGTTCAAAGAGGCAGTGGGCTATTCACGCCGGACCTCTGAACTCTGGCGGGCCTGCCTCGAGACGGCCGCTGCCATCCCTTCGCCGTGGACATTTTTTGATGCAACCATTCACATGGGACCGGCCGTGGTGGCGCGGGGTACCAAACAGGCGGTGGATTACTACGAACTCCTCCTGAAGGAATTAGAGCAGCGCGTCACAGACGGCGTGGCCGCTGTGGACGGAGAAAGGTACCGTCTCTACTGGGAGGGCATGCCCATCTGGGGCAAGCTGAGGGCCCTTTCCGAGCAGTTCTATTCCCTCAAGACCTGCGTAGTGGCCTCCACCTATTGCAACAGCTGGATATTTGACCAGCTTGATCCGAAAAACCCGTTTGAAAGCATGGCCGTGGCATATACCGAGCTTTTTATTGTAAGAGATGAACCCTACAAAGAACAGTATATTCAGGACTGCTTTGAGAAATTCAAGTTCGACGGGATTATCTTCCATGACGCAAAGACGTGCCCCAACAACTCCAACAATCGTTACGGCATGCCCGAAAGGCTCAGCAAGAAATTGGGCATTCCGGTATTGACCATCAACGGCGATCTGTGCGATCTGCGGTGCTATTCCGAAGAGCAGGCCAAGACCAACATCGAAGCCTTTATCGAGCAGCTGGAAGAAACCCGGAGTCCCAGGCGCACGGCGTAAGGCATTTTTAAAATCCTTTTTAATCTGAGCGAGCGACGATGTCAGATAATGCGAAACCTGTATTTGTGGGCGCCGATGTGGGCGCCTCCCGCACCAAGGTAGCAATTCTGGATAAAGACACAAACCTGATCGGTTACTGTATCCGAAAATCCGGGACCGATTTTGAAAACACGGCCAATCTCTGTCTGGAGGCATCCCTCGACATGGCGGGAGTCCCGAGGAAGGCAATCCAATACTGCGTGTCCACAGGTTACGGTCGTAAAAACGTGACCTTCAGCAACGAGAGCAAGACAGAGATAAGCTGTCACGCAAAGGGGTGCTATCACTATTTCCCTACGGCCATGACCCTCATCGACATCGGCGGCCAGGACAACAAGGTTATCAAGCTGGATAATCAGGGCCGACGGATCAGCTTTAAGATGAACCGGAAATGTGCTGCAGGGACCGGGGCCTTTCTTGAGGAAATGTCCGCCCGGTTGGACATCCCGCTGGAAGAGATGGATGCCCTGGCCCGGCAATCTACCGAGATGGTGGAGCTGGGGAGTTACTGCACGGTTTTCTCAGGGACCGAGGTGCTGGAAAAGATCCGGCAGGGAAAAAAGGTCCCTGATATTGTCAAGGGGCTCTTTTTTTCTGTTATCAAGCGGGTTCTGGAGATGGACTCCCTGACAGATCGGGTGGTCATGACCGGGGGCGTAGTGGCTCATAATCCTTACCTTGTGGACATGATGAAAGAGATCACGTCACGCGACATCCTGGTCCCGGAACATCCTCAGTTGACCGGAGCCATCGGCGCAGGGCTTCTTGCCCTGAAGGCAGCTCCTTGATCCGGAAGGCTGACAAAAAGGCGAACTGCTGCGACCGTAATTCACTAATTTTTATGCCATATGGGGATCATGATCCTGGAGACCGGGCTGAAGATAAACGGCTCTGCCTGAGAGGATAAACCCGGAGTAATGG
>JAGHEC010000011.1 GCA_021159525.1 Deltaproteobacteria bacterium
CAATGGCGGGCAGGCTTGCCCCTCCGCATTCTCGACTTCGTCGAGCTGCGGCTTCCCCCACTGATAAGTCACGAAGAGACGGCGCCCTCCCGGCAGTCGCGTCAGAAAAACCCTCCTGCCCCGGGTTATTGAGCTGTTACGATTTAACTCCCTCAGTTTGCTGCACAGAGAGAACAAGAGATATGCACAAGATGTTCCTATCCCAATGAGGCTCCTCGCATTTGAATGCCACGGGATCCCTTTTGCATGTCCGGGCCTTGACGGCGTAGGATCCCCCGGCGAGTCCTGAAATCTCATTTAACAGGTCATCCCGGATGTCTACAAACGCCCTGCTCTTGTCGTATCGATAGGACGCATCGGTATCCAGCCGGGCAAAATTCTGGTATGCAGTTTCCACATCAGAAAGCAAACCAGTCCTTCTGAAACCTTGAGGGCATCTTTTATGGCATGATTTTCGCAGTAGCAAAAGATCATTGTCAAGAGCATGAAAAGATGCAGATCCGGGAAAGATGGGTCTGTCTTGCAATCGCCCCAAAATCCGGGTTCGCCTTTGTCCTGAGATGCCGCATGGAAGCATGGGAATTTTCATGCATCATGAAGATCCTTTTCGCGTCAACTGCCCTTAACTGTCTGTATCTTATGCTTATTTAGAAAACGATCATTTTTATTGACAAGTGTAAAAAAAAGCGTAAAGTTACATGATTCGGCCTCAGGGACCCGGGGGAACAAAGGCCGGTCCGGGACCCAGCGAATAGGGGTTGCAGGATAGAATCGAGGGAAAACGAGTGGCTATTCGAATACAGCATGAAGCCTTGGAAAGCGCATGCAAGGAAATTATCGAAACAATATTGATTTGCCTTCCCAACGCATTCAAAGGAACGGTCTACCGGATTGGAGATCCCCCTGAGTTGATCGCAAAGCGGATCACATCCGGCATTATTGATGAAGAGAGGCGAAGCATCTCCTGGGGGCTTCCAGAAAATTCCGATTATAACCCTCCGGGGAAACCGTTCAATGAATACAGAGACATGCCGGGCCGACCCTTGGAGGCCATGGGCTGGTGCGTGGAAAGGCAGGAGAGCTGGACGGCTGAAGATCCCAAGAACGACGCCCGCAGCGTTCGGCTTCAGGTGGAGGGGGTATGGACCGATTTTTACCATATGGAACCGGTCCTGATCAGGAAAAAGGATCTCTATTTTGGGAATGAGAGCCGGATAGTATACCCCAAGAGCTACCAGGGAGAGATTTTGTGGGAAAACAGCGACTATGTTGTGGCAGCGGTAATCAAGATCCATTTTCGCCCTTATACCATCAGCATAGGAAGCCCCGAGACAAGGATTATCAAGCGGTTGTCCCGCGCATTGGGTACTGAGCTCCTCTCCTATCAGTTGAGGGAACAGTCTCTTGAGGCCATGCAGCGGCTGGCTGAAGACAGACTCAATTCCTGCAATATCCTGGCTGATTCCCTGAGGAATCTCATTACCAAATATGGCCTTATTTTTTCCCTCATCAAGCTGGAATTGGGTTTTTTGAGAGAGCAGTGGGAAGCTATGGTGCTGGACAAATCCGACAAAAAGGACATGAGGCGCGATGCGGTTCAGGGCCTCAATGAGGCGGCAAGGCACATTCCCGGTTCTCACGATACCATTCAGAATGATCTGACTGCCATGCAGAACCGGTTTCTGCACATCCATCTGCCCCCCGAGCAGGGTGAAAAATGGCTGCGCATGCAGATTGAAGACAGGTGGAATTTACTGATTCGTCAAGGTTTGGTTGAAGAGGAAGATGTGACATCGATTCGAGAGGGGATCAATAATCTAAAAAAGTCCCTCTATCTGGGCAAGTCTCCTGAAGTTCTTGCGGCCTACAACAGCATTCCCGAGCATATCAAGACCGAGTGGGTCAACCTCCTCTACGCGAATCCGGATGCGATGGATCTCAATCTCGTAGACCGCGTGGTAAATGTACTCGAGAGCAATTATCTGAATCTTCCCTTCAAAGACAAGTCCATCAAAAGCCTCATTCGTCTCAAGGCCGTGGCCGAGGTCATCGGGCAGATGGAGGAGAAGACCAATGTAGTCCTCAGAGAGGTGCTGAACGGCCATCACGAATTCAACCTGCCTGCCCTGTCCGGGAGAAATGGCGCCTGACGCTTGCCCTTAGGGCCTTGTTTTCCTATAATGCTGTCCGAACAAATGCTTGTGCGCCTGTAGCTCAGTTGGATAGAGCAGCGGACTTCTAATCCGCAGGTCGGGGGTCCGAATCCTCCCAGGCGCGCCAGTTAAGTCACGGGCTCAGCCATTTTTGGTTGAGCCCTTTTTCATGTTACCCCCAAAATCTCTCCATTTCACGGAAACAAGGGAGGTCGTGAAATCCGGCAGGCTGTTTCGACCTAATTATTACCCCCACACAGGCCACAGCCCCCCCCTGATCCAATGGCAATGAACAAGGCGGCTGTGTATCCCTGAATTCTCAGAGGACTGCCTTTTTAAAAACGTCGATTCCGATCCGCTCTATGAACCGGGCGGTGCGCTCCTTTTTCTTGCCGTTGGCGGCATAATATTCCAGACAACGTTTGATCAGATCAATGGCCTCTTCTTTACTCAAATCTTCGGCTATCACGTCGCCGATGCGGGGTCGCCCCCCGCTGTTGCCCCCGAAGATAACGGTCCAGCCGTTTTTCTTTCCCAAGACCCCCACATCCCGCACATAACTCTCCCCACAGCACATGGGACAGCCGGAGACCCCGAATTTCACCTTTGCAGGAAGGGCCATGCCGATGAAGAGGCTTTCAATCTCAGTTCCCATGCCGAGTGAATCCTGGACCCCGAAACGGCATACCGCAGTCCCCGGACACGCCTGCGCATAGTGGACACACAGTTCCGTGGCCCTGCCCACATCCATGGCCAGGTCTTTCCAGGCCGTATCTACGTCCGCCTCCTTGAGCCCTACCAGGACCATGCGCTGGCCGGATGTAATCTTTACCACCGGGATCTGATATTTTTTGACAGCCTGCACAATGGACTCCAGGAGCTCACGGGTCACGATCCCGAGGGGCATTCGGGGGACAATAGCATAGGTTTCCTTGTCTCTTTGCAAAATGGCACCATCAAGGTGTTTAGCTTGCTCGGCCATAACACTCTCCTTTCCAGAATCTGCTGTTTGCATCGTATCACCTCAATAATTAGGGGGATAACTGCGAACCTAGTGCC
>JAGHEC010000112.1 GCA_021159525.1 Deltaproteobacteria bacterium
CATGCACCCCGGAAGATGCCGGTATTTCTGTGGAGGCTGTCCGTCATTTTGGTCCCAGGATACCCGTCCTGGGGGTCTGTCTCGGTCATCAGGCCGTAGCTTCGGCCTGCGGAGCAAAGGTGGCGAGGGCGGATCGTATCATGCACGGGACGGAAAGAGGTCATGGGGGCGAGGTATCGGCGATACCGGATAGAGGGTGTTCAGTTTCACCCTGAATCCATCCTGACGCAATTGGGGATAAAACTTATGCAAAATTTGTATCACCTCAATAATTAGGGGGATAACTGCGAACCTAGTGCCGGGGCAGAAGAATTTTTCTTCCGCTCCGGGCCTCCGGGCTGGTCTCTTGAGTGACTTATCTGTGGGGGACACCCGCCCCTTTGGCATTCTCGACTTCGTCGAGCTGCGGCTCCCCCCACTGATAAGTCACAAAGAGACGGCGCCCTCCCGGCAGTCGCGTCAGAAAAACCCTTCTGCCCCCATTTATTGAGCTGTTACCAAAATTTTTTAATGGAGGGAGGAGAGAATCATGATCAAACAGGCAATCGCAAAGGTTGCAAGACAGGAAGATCTCGCAGAAAAGGAGGTGGAAGAGGCAATGGAAGAGATCATGACCGGCACGGCCACGCCCGCCCAGATCGGATCATTTGTCACGACCCTGAGGACAATCTTTAACCTCCTGGGTCCGCTTACCAATCCTGCTGGCGCCACCATCAAAAAATCCATAACAAATTTCTCTTTGGTATGGGAGATCACCATATTGTTGGCATAGGCGCCCCCTTGAAGATGGTCCGGGAATTTCACCCGCAAGTCCTTTTGTCCGTTGCTCATAACCATCGCTCCTTTGTTCATCGTTATGATCGCGAGTATATGACGCCCACCGGAACATTGCGAGTTATTATTGGCCTCGCTCCGGCCGGTCCGGGGCAAAGACCCTGGTCGCAAGTCAGTGCGGATTATCCCCCGGGATTCGGGCTTCTTCAGCCAGGATGTGATTCTGAAGGAGGTCCAGGGCCTCCTGTATCCCCGGGGTGGGAATCATGCTGCACCCCTTGGCAGGCCGGATATGCCAGCCCGATGGCTTCCGGATGATTTCGATCCAGATGTCCTGCATAAAATCTGCTTCGATGACGAGGACCCTCACCATGCCCCGCTCCTGGACCGGGTCGTACAGGCTATCCTTGGGAATGACCGTTATCCGGCCCTTGAGGGGTGAAAGCTTCAGATCATCCATGCGAAAGCACGGCGCAATACGGGTCTGCAAGAGGATTTCCTCCTTTGACGGGATGGAAATATGGGTCTGTTTGGTCAAAAAGATCCTGAAAAAGCGGCCCTGGCCTTTCTCTGACCATTCCTTCTCGTACCGGGTGCCGAACTGGGGCGGGACGATCTCCTGTATTATCTGGAACCCGGTTTCCCTGCCCTGTTCCCCCATCCACCGGGCATAATCAGGATCATCGGTCACCACAAAGGCCTCCCCTCCTTGGACCAGTCTGCTGTTGAGGAGATGGAAAAAGGACTTTGAAAAGAGACGTCTCCGGGCATGACGGGCCTTGGGCCAGGGGCAAGGGAACATGGCCCATGTCTTCTCAATGGATGTCTCTTTGAACAGTCGCTCCAAGGCCACGGAGGCCCCCGCATGGACCAGGGCCACATTGGCCAGCCCGCCGCGGGCAAGCTTTTGAAGGGTACGGCGGATCAGGAACCAGTCGATTTCCACGCCCACAAAATTTCTGTCCGGATTGGCTGCGGCCGTGCGGAGCAAATAGTCTCCCAGACCGAACCCTAATTCAACGTCGATCGGGACCGATCGGCCGAAGACCCTTTCCCACATGATGGGTCTGGGAAGGCGACGCCAGGGGACCAAAGGCGCGAGAGAATAGGGGCGCATGGCAGGATTCAGGTCGGTCGGCTGGCCGGAACAGGCGCCGGGGGACATTTCAGGCCGGACCTTTCAACGGAATATCCCATTTTTTCATATACTTCCAAATAGCAGTCCTGCTCACGCCCACCCGTCTCCCCGCCTCTGCCTTGTTCCAGCCGCAATCGCGGAGGACCTCAATCAAAAGATCACGGGAAAGTCGCATGTTTGAAAAATGACGTGGAGAGGATGAATCAGGCCCCTTGGGCGCCACGGGTCGATAGGGGAGCTGGCGTATCTCAACCGGGAGATCGAAGATGTCGATCTGGTCGTTGCTGCACAGGACAAAGGCATGCTCGATGGCGTTTTCCAGCTCCCGGACATTGCCGGGCCAGTTGTAGTCCATGAGGATGCGCATGGCCGACGGGTGAACGCCCTTGACTCGCTTGCCGGTCTTTTCATTTTGGCGCCTGATAAAGTGGCTTGCCAAGATCGGAATGTCCTCTCTCCGTTTGCGCAACGGGGGCAGATGGATTGGGAACACCTTGAGGCGGTAGTAGAGGTCTTCGCGAAAGTCGCCGTTTTTGACGAGGGCATAAAGGTCCTTGTTGGTGGCTGCAATCACCCGGATATTGATCGTGCGTTTCCGGGATTCGCCGACTCTTTCGATCTCTCTTTCCTGCAACACACGCAGCAGCTTTACCTGAATAAATGGACTTATCTCACCGATTTCATCCAGGAAAATAGTCCCGCCGCTTGCCTCCTCAAAGCGTCCGATCCGATCCCGGACCGCACCGGTAAAGGAACCGCGGGCATGTCCGAACAGCTCGCTTTCAAGGAGCGATTCAGAGAGGGCGCTACAATTCACCGTAACAAAGGGCATTTTGGCCCGATTGCTGTTGTAATGGATAGCGCCGGCTACGAGTTCTTTCCCTGTTCCGCTTTCGCCCTGTATCAGGATGGTGGCATCGCTTGCGGCCGTAGCCCGAATGGCAGAAAAAACCTGCTGCATGCTGTGGCTCTTGCCGATGATATTGTCAAAGGTATGGATTTCCCCAAGGCGCAGATTGGCCTCTTCTGCCTTTCTTCTGGCCTTTTCCAGTTCGGTAAGGTCGGTCACCGTTTCCACCACGCCCTTTACAGCCCCCTCTCCGTCTGTTACCAGCCTTGCATTCTTGACCACCGGCACATCGATCCCGTTCTTGTGGCGCAGAAAACATTCCTGCGCCTGGATTGGGCCGTTTTGATAGATGCCGCATTCGGTGATGCCCGACGGGCAGGTCTTGGAAAAACAGAGGCTGAAATTCAGCATCATGCAGCCGTTGCCGATGGCCTCCTCGGCAGTGTAGCCGGTGATTCGTTCCATGGCCGGATTCCACGAAGTGATACGGCCCTTGTCATCCAGGGTGAACACGCCGTCGGCCATGCACTCCAGGAGCAGGGTGGCGAAATTGGGATCCAGTATGGTCTTTTCTACCATGAGACCCTCCTTCATGTCCGCGGCCGCCATCGGCCTGGCGATTACCTCAATCGGAATAAGGCGCTTAACGTAGTTTCCATCCATAAATGGTATCACCTCAATAATTAGGGGGATAACTGCGAACCTAGTGCCGGGGCAGAAGAATTTTTCTTCCGCTCCAGGCCTCCGGGCTGGTCTCTTCAGTGACTTATCTGTGGGGGACACCCGCCTGCCAAGGCCAATTGAGCGTTCTTGCCAAGACTTTCGTCCCGTGGATCTGCGATGGCAGAAGAAAGTAACATGGGTAACAAGGCAATGGCGGGCAGGCTTGCCCCTTTGGCATTCTCGACTTAGTCGAGCTGCGGCTTCCCCCACTGATAAGTCACAAAGAGACGGCGCCCTCCCGGCAGTCGCGTCAGAAAAACCCTTCTGCCCCCATTTATTGAGCTGTTACGTAAAAAGGAGACGCAACATGGTAAGAACCGAGATATCGCTTTTCCTGAAAAACGCCCCCGGCGAACTGGGCAAGCTGACCGCCATGCTGGCGGACGCCGGGATCAACATTGACGCGCTGACCATCCAGGACGCCTCCGAGTATGTCCAGGCCCTGTTCAAGGCAAGGGGGAAATCCCTCAAGCGGGTCGCCCCAGCGGCAAGTTACGGCTCCATGCAGAAGGACTCCGTGGACCATGCCCTCATCCGGCTTCTGGTCGAAAACACGGACAAGGCCGTGGATCTTTTGTCCAAGGCCGAGTATGTCTTCGACCTGATGCCGGTCATCGCCCTGGAAATGGAGAACCGACCGGGACGTCTCGCTGAAATGGCCAAAAAATTCGGCGAAGAAGGCATCAATATCAACTATGTTTATGGATCGGCCCTTCCCGGAGACCAGCGGGCCCTCTTCGTCTTCTCCCCCGAGGATATCGACCTGGCAGCCCGTATATTCAAGGATTAGACTCTTGCTCTGCAACGTCCAAAGAACTTCGCACGGCGGGTCACTGGCTCCCCTCCAAGACGGGACAACAAAATGCGTACGTAACGCTCGGCGACCGCCCCCTGACTCGTAATAGCCTTTATGCAAAGGCAGCAAAGGACTACCGTCTTATGAAAGACTGTCCTCGGGGCTGGATCAGAACGAATTCCAACACCCTGCTGCCGTTCCCACGAGCTGTATACGGTTTTTGTCCCGTCTTGGAGGGGAGCCAGTGACGCCCACACGTGGCCGTAACGCTTGTGTGTCTTGAGCGATACCTGTTTGCTTGCGGCCGTCAGGCCGCATTAGGCCCCTCTGCACGCCTTAGATCCACCACCTTGAGCTGGATCCTCTCGGTCCCCTGCCACCGGTTCAGCTCGGGCGTGAAAAGGATGTCAACCCGGGCGCCATGCAGGGGATGATACGGCCCCAAGCCGAATCCGATTCCCTCATGAACAGTCTCTCCCTGGCGCAACCTCAGCTTGAGGTGCCGATCCCCGACCACGCGTGATCGCGCCACCTCCACGGAACGGGCCAAAAAGACCGGCGCCGGATTCCGCTCCCCAAATGGCGCCAGCGAAGCCACATCGGCCACTGTCTGCCCATCCACTTCCCTGAGTAACAAATGGGCATCTGCATGGATCACCGGGACCAGATCCTGCTGTGTGAGCTCGGCCTCGGCAATGGCTTCCAATTCCGTCTTTAAATCTTGGAGGTTGGCCGCAGGGAGTCTGAAACCTGCTGCATGGGCATGGCCTCCAAACCTGTCAAAAAGGGGGGACAACCGATTCAAGGCCCTGTATAGATGGAACCCGTCTATGCTTCTCCCTGACCCCGACGCCACCCCGTCCTGGATCCCCACCACCAGGGACGGACGGTGATATTGATCCACCAGCCTGGAGGCGACGATACCTAGGACCCCCTGATGCCAGTTTTCTCCCCACAGAATAAACGTCCTGCGATCAGCAAGACCCTCGTCGGCGTGAAGCATGGCCCCGATCCGGTCCAGAATCGCCTGTTCCAGACCCCGGCGTCGCGTGTTGGCCACATTCAGCATCCGGGCCAGGTCGCGGGCCCTCTCATCGCGGTCAGCAGTCAAGATGCTGAGCCCTGCCTCGGAATCTCCCATTCTTCCCGGTGCGTTCAGGCGGGGCGCCAGCCTGAAGGCCAGATCATCGGCGCCGATGGCCGAAGGATTCACGCCCGCCGCCTCGATCATGGCCCTGATCCCGGCCCATCTGGAATCGGGCATGCGCCGCAGACCAGCCGCTGCCAGCATCCGGTTCTGCCCCACAAGGGGAACGCGGTCCGCAATAGTGCCCAGGGCCACCAGATCCAGGTATTGCCTCAGGTCCGGCTCCGGCCGACCATTGAACCAGCCCCTGTCCCTCAATGCCGCCCTTATAGCCACGGCCAGGAAAAAGGCCAGGCCCACCCCTGCCAGGTCTTTAAACGGGAATGAACACTCCGGCTGATGGGGATTGATAACGGGCCAGCATGGCCGTGATCCAGGGGGGACCTGATGGTGATCGGTTACCACGACCTTGAGACCCAGTTTCCGGGCCAGGGCGATCTCTCTTTCACCGGAGATGCCGCAATCCACCGTAAGGATCAGGCCGGTCCCCCGCTGATAAAGCCTCTGGACGGCCCGGGAATGGACTCCGTACCCTTCCACAAGGCGATTGGGCACATAGGCATCTGCAGGCACGCCAATGTCTGAAAAGAAGTTGAGGAGAAGCGCTGTGGCCGTGAGCCCGTCTGCATCGTAGTCGCCGTATACGGTAATATTATCACGGTGCTGAATGGCCTCCAAGACAGCCGCCACCCCTTGTTCCATGCCCTTCATGAGCATGGGATCCATCATCTCCGAAAGGCGGGGACAAAGAAAAGCCGCTGCATCGGCTTTTTCTGTAATCCCCCGGTTAATGAGAAGCTGGGCCTGAAGGGGGGTTATGCCCACCTCGCAAGCAAGCTTGGAGGCAGTGGGGGCAGGAGAAATGAGTTTCCAGATTCTATGACGAGACGCGATGGACACTTGTCGACATTTCTTCGACCGTTCTCACCCGCCGAGAACGGCCTCAACGGCAGCCACATCGCGGGGCACATCCACTTCCACGGAGTCAAAGAAGGTCTCGACCACCTTGATCCGATATCCGTGCTCCAAGGCCCGCAACTGCTCCAATTTCTCGAGGGATTCCAGGTTTCCCTGTTCCAGGGACGTGAACCGGATCAAGAAATCCATGCGGAATGCGTAAAAGCCCAGGTGCTTGAAATGGACTCCCTCAGGTACCCTGTCCCGGCAATAGGGGATGGGGTACCGGGAAAAATACAGTGCGAACCCGTCTTTGTCGGTGACCACCTTGACATGGTTCGGGTTTTCAATCTCTTCTTTGCGGGATATGCGGTATTTCAAGGTGCTCATGGGGAGTGACCGGTCCTCTATCAGAGGCCGGACCAGGTCAGCGACCGTGGACGGCTGAAAAGATGGCTGATCGCCCTGGATGTTGACCACCAGATCCTCCGCTGAAAGCCCTGCCTTCTGGGCCGCTTCTGCAATTCGATCTGTGCCTGACCAATGGGTCCGTGCGGTCATGAGGACGTTTCCCCCGAACCCGCGCACGCACGCTGCAATGCGGTCATCGTCGGTCGCCACATAGAGCGCAGACAATTCCGGGCAGCACGCGGCCCGTTCATAGGTATGCTGGATCATGGGCCTGCCTGCGATCAGGGCCAGGGGCTTTCCCGGGAAGCGCGACGACTGGTATCGTGCTGGTATAAAGCCGGTGATCTTCACTGAAGCTGAACCTCAATCCCTCCAATAGGTGGCACAGGCAGAGTCCGACTCCCAGGTCGTAACCCTGACGATTTGCACGTTATCCATATGCAACCGCTCGGAAAGGGAATCAAAAATGTAGCGGGCAATGTTCTCCGAAGACGGCTCCATGCTCTCAAACGCTTTTAAATCATTTAAAAATTTGTGGTCCAGGCCATCGATTACGGCCTTGGTCTCGCGCTTGACCTCCCTGAAGTCAACAAGCAGCCCGTCCCTGCCCAGGCCCTTCCCGGCAGCCGTCACCTCCACCTTCCAATTATGGCCGTGCAGATTCTCGCAACCCCCCTTTATCCACCGCAACTGGTGGGCCGCCGCAAAATGGTCAATGATGGTAACCTCATACATGTATTCGTCTCCTCAATCTGACTTCTTTTCCCCTTTTTCACGGACTGATGACCACTCCTGGCCCATTTAACCCGGTCCAAGCCCTTCATCTGTGCCTTCTCTGCGACACGCGACCAAGTTCCAACCTCCGACCGCCCCCATACTCGTAATAGCCTTTATGCAAAGGCAGCAAAGGACTACCGTCTTATGAGAGTTTGTCCTTGGGGCTGGACCAGAACGAATTCCAACGCCCTGCTGCCGTTCCCACGAGCTGTAACCGGTTTTTGTCCCGTCTTGGAGGGGAGCCAGTGACCCCCATAGCGCGGCCGGGAAAAACCAAATACAGCCGGGGGGCGGCACAAAAACCGAATACGGCTCGTGGGAACGGCAGGTGAGCGTTGGAATTCGTTCTGGTCCAGCCCCAAGGACAAACTCTCATAAGACGGTAGTCCTTTGCTGCCTTTGCATAAAGGCTATTACGAGTATGGGGGCGGTCG
>JAGHEC010000362.1 GCA_021159525.1 Deltaproteobacteria bacterium
CCGCAGCTCGACGAAGTCGGGAATGCCAAAGGGGCAAGCCTGCCCGCCATTGCCTTGTTACCCATGTTACTTCCTTCTGCCATCGCAGATCCACGGGACGAAAGTCTTGGCAAGAACGCTCAATTGGCCTTGGCAGGCGGGTGTCCCCGGCTGACAAGTCACTGAAGAGACCGGCCCGGAGGCCCGGCCTCCGGGCCGTAGCGGGCCTATGCCCCGGAGGGAGCGGAAGAAAAATCATCCTGCCCCGGTGGCGCCTTCGCTGCTATCCCCCTGATTATTGGCTGATGCCATCAAAGAAAGTTCCATATCACCTCAATGCGTCGGGGCGATCGCTTTATCCAGATCAGGACAAATATACCAGAAAATCCTTTATCCCATCAGGATATGCCAAGACCGGGCGCGTTGCACAAAAACCCTAAAAAAAGGGAGGCCTTCTGTCAACATGCGGTGCAATTATTTCTGTTGCCACAAGAGGGGGTCTTCCAGGGCAAGAGCCCTTATCCACCTTGAAAAAAGGCCGGCGCCGGAATCAGGGCTCTATCCGTCAGAGGGTTTTCTGCTACAGGACTTAATTTGACTTTGAAATCGGCGTTGTGTATGTAACATACTGTCGGAAACGGTCGCTTCACCCATAAGCATGCACAGCATAGAGCCGCCTTGGGCTTCAGCCGACAGCAAGAGATCCTGCACAAACCTGGGGCCTTGAATGCCCACCCGGAAAAGCACAAGGCCCGAGACAAGGTCAAATCTTGGCTCCATGCGGTTGTAAGGAGCAGGACAAAAACAACCATTTGAATTTGCTAAAAAACCGGTATGACGGGACAATTCGTGTATCTCAGACAGAAGGATAAACAAATGAATACCTTCGTATTGAACGGATCACATCATCGCAATGGGAAGACCGCCCAACTCGCCCAGTCAGTCACGAGCGGCCCCGGGCCCGGCGGCCCTAAATCAGACATGATTATGCTGCGTGATCAAACCATCGGAACCTGCGTCAACTGTCTGAAATGTTATGGCTTCACCGGCAAAGGGATATCTTCCTGCAGCCTCGGATCCGGGTGAAGCGCTAACTCCGTGAGAAGATATTGTGTAACACGGCAAACCCATTGATAAGACCAATATAAATCAAAAACACAAAAAGGAGATGCCATGAAGGATGAGAGGAGCCCGGAATGTGCCATGTGCCCGTTCAAGGACCGCATATGCCAGAGCAAGGAGGGAAAAGCCCCGGAATCATGTCCGACCATAAACTATCGGGAGGTCATTTCAAAGGCAGAGAAGGAATACGAGAAGCCTGAAATTCATGAATTCGCCAGAATGGCCTCCATACAGGAATCCGAGTGTTACAGCAACCGACACATCCAGCCATACGTGCTCCATCCTGTCAAGCCGAGGGTCCAGGAGATCTGTGAGTTTGCACAGAAGATGGGATATCGAAAGCTGGGCATTGCATTTTGCACAGGGCTCCGTCCGGAGGCAAAGGCCCTGACGCGCATACTCGATGCCCAGGGGTTCGAGGTGGTCTCTGTTGTCTGCAAGGCCGGGGCTACGCCCAAAGAGGTCATCGGCATCCGCGAGGAAGAAAAAATTCGGATCGGCCAGTTCGAGTCCATGTGCAGCCCGATTGTTCAGGCCGCCATCCTCAACGAGGAGAAGACGGACCTCAATATCCTGGTGGGTCTGTGCGTGGGCCACGATTCCCTTTTCTTCAAATACAGCAATGCCTTTTGCACCGTCCTCATCGCAAAAGACCGGGTCCTGGGCCACAACCCCGCGGGGGCGCTCTATACCTCCGGCACCTATTATGCCCGCATGCTCAGGAAGGGTTTTTGAGGAAGCGCCAATGCCAGATATCGGTCGGCCTCGCTGAACATGAGGCGCTTGTCCACCATCATCCGCAGAAAGGGCCGGATCCGGTCTTCGCCGAACCGAGGGAATCGCTCTGCTATCTCGTTCATGGATCTCTGGGTCTCGCAGAAGAGGTAAATGGCCCGGGAGGCCCCTTTCAGTCGATGGGTCATGGGCTCGTCATCGGCGCGACGTTCCCGTATAATGAGAAAGTTTTTTCCGTCCCTGTAAGACAAGATGGGCTCAAACCCGGGTCTCCGGTGGATACGGTCATAGAAGGTCCGCCACTCGGCCAGCTTTTTCCTAACCGGGGCCCACATCCGGTGCTGGGCCTTCACCCCGCCATGATATCCCACCATCATGAACCGGAATTTCTTGAGTGTTTCAGGCGGAAACAGATGCCCGTAATCCGGGTGATTGCCCTGTACCCGGATGCCGTATCGATGGGCATCCCGCCACAACGGGCTCCCGTATCCCAGCCAGAGGTCTATCCCCTTCAGGGGCCGGAACGGAAAGGCAAAGGCCAGATTACGGAGGGTCTCGGCCACATCCCGGGAATCGCTCGATGGAAATGCAAGGATGAGGTTCCCTGTGAGATCCGGAAGACATGGGGACTCGCAGTGCTTCATGATCTCCAGATTGTCCATGGCCGTGGTCCCTTTGTTGATTTTTCTCAAAAGACTCGTGCTCAGGGCCTCTATCCCCACCTGGACTTCCTGCATCCCGGCAGAGGCCATGGCCTCGAGTACGGACCGGGGCGTTTTGGCCCGGATCTCCGCGAAGAGCCGAAGGTCCAGTCCCAAGGCCTGAATGCCCGAAAAGCGGACTTCCAGACCCTTGGCCGGGAGGAGATTGTCCATAAAGGACAGGGAAAGCACCTGATGACGGTTGACCAGGGCCTCAATTTCCTGAATCGACTTCTCCGGGCTCTTGGCGCGATATCCCCGCCACTGAAGGTTGAGGTTACAGAAAGCACACCCGCTTCCTCCCCTGTTCCACCAGCACCCCCGGGACATCTCCACGGGAAGCTTCGGGAGAAAAGCGTGCCGAGGGCCTGAAGCGGTTATGTCGCAGAAGTAATCGGAGTAATCGGGAACCGGGAGATCGTTCAGGTCGGCGATCTGGTGATCGGGATCCTCTTTCGGAGCGTCTCCCCTGCAGATCACCCCGGGAATGTCGGGCGGTTCGGTCCGACGGGGGGAAATCCGCATAGCCTCAATCAGTTGTGCCAAGGGCATTTCCCCTTCCCCGCGAATCACATAGTCGATCTCGGGAACGGCATGGATAAGGGCCTCCCCCAGGACCCCGGCACAGGAAGACCCACCCGCAACGATCCTCAGACCGGGGGCCCGGCGCTTGATCTCCCGGATGAAATAAAGGGAACTGGTGAGCTGGGCCAGGCAGATGGAAAAACCCACCAGGAGGTAGCATTCCCAGTTCCGGCCGTCTATGAGGGCAAGCGAGGCAGACCTGATCTGACCGCAGAGGCCTTCAAAATCCGTTGCCCCCAAGAGAGGATGGCGACGGGCCTTGCGAATCCAGTATCGGCGGATTTCATCTATCCGGTCCGGGTAGAGAAGGGCCGCGTAAGGGGATTCTGCAATCCACGACCGTTCAGAGATTGCATGATAGATCGGATAGCCGATGGCCTGGGCGATCTTCAGGTAGATGTGAAAGGCATCTACCTGAACATCGGGAAGGCTTTTTGTCACAAAGGCCTTGAGTGCCCCCAACTGAATCGAGGGCCGGTCAAAGAGGGGCCATGGCGCAGAGATCAGGGCGACCCGGTTGGCGCGGCCCGGCGTTGCCTCAAGCCTGTCCATCATCCCGTATCCCCGGCTGTTTTTTCATGAAAGATACTCACTGGACACATGCTCCGGGCGTGAAGATAGTGCTGACCTGGCCGATTCAAGCCCGGCCCCCCTGAAAAGGCCTCTGCACCCGGCGCCCCCATCTCGGTGAACAAAAGCACATCGCCTTCATAAACGACTGCCGGGCCATTGGCCACATCTATCCATTTCCCGCGGATCCCCGCCTCCCCCCCAATGCGAACAGTCAGATCGCTTTGACCCAAGTCCGGCCTTGTCAGGTTGATCAATTGATGCAACCGCAGCGATTCATGACCTGTGCCCAGAGCTCCTGTTTCCCCATGAACCCTGATCCACCGGAGCCCGTCCTTCTCTTCTACCCGGGCAACCTCCATGATCAGGCAGCCGGCCCGGGCCATCATGGCCTTCGGGACCTCCAGCCACAGCCTGAATCGGGGTACTGCGTGCGCCACCGCCTCGAGATGCTCTGCCAATCCCGGGACGTCCTTCAAGGTCTTTTCTCCAACATCTCTCAGGATAAGCGGGATCGCTTCGGGAGGGTCGCCGGCCTCGGCCTTAAGGCATGGCCCGACTGCATCCGAACCGAGCATACGCAGGACATCTACCCTCAGTGGACAATAGAACCCCTCCACAGAAATCTTCTTTGAGCCTGTATCTGCGCGGGTTTGACAGCTGCCCCACCGCACGAAAACCCCCCTGTTTTGAAAAACATCGGGCCAATGCCCGTATGGATCCGGGTCGGATGCCACATGCACGCGTCGACTGAATGCCTTTTCAAGGTCCTGATCCGAAAACGACTCAGGAAAGAATAGGATCATTTCCGGATCCAGGCGGGGAAAATCCCTCAAAAGCCTTTCCGCCTCCTTCCACAAGACGCAGGAAAATCCAACGCCCTGCTCCACCGCCTTTCTCAGGATCTTTGGATGGGGGTTTGCGTGGACCGTATAAAACAGGCGTTCAAGCACATTAAGGGATAAGAGGTCAAAGAAGATCTCATTTAATGTCTCATCATTGAAAACATAGAGAGGAGAGGCCTGATCGGCCAGTTTCAGCAATTCATCTCTGCGCTCGCGCCACCATTCGTTATCCATAACGGAGAAATTCTACAGCCTGCCGGCCTCAAGGTCAATAACGGCTGGATCCCCTGCGGGTTTTTCGTTGACCCTGCCGGCCGTTTCAGTATAGTTTTTTCCGTGGCAGCCCTGTCCCGGGCCTGTTCCGAAACCCGTGGAAAACAGCCTCCTTGGGACGGCAATTGCCTCCAACATTTCAAAACCCGAGGTTTGAGACGCCATGACCATCCTGTTCAGAAAGATCAAGGACCGCGTCCGATTGAAAAATCCGTTTAAAGGTTTTTCAACGGATGAAATACCATTTGAAATTCGATTTGATCCCCTGACCGGGCAGTCCATCAGGGTCTTCGAGCTCCCTTACCGCCCTGTGCCAAGGCCCGATTTTGAAGAACTGATCCAAAAATCCAGGGCCATGAACTGCCCCTTTTGTCCAGAGTCCCTCGAAACAGCCACGCCTCTTTACCCCAAGGAACTCGTGCCTGAGGGGAGGATCCACGTAGGAAAAGCCGTTCTGTTTCCCAATCTGTTGCCCCTGGACCGGTATACAGGGGTCTGCACCTTCGGGCCTGATCATTTTATCGGACCTGGCGATTTTACGCCGGACATCATGCAAGACGCGTTCACCGCGGCCCGGTCTTTTATCCAAACCGTTGCAGCCTTTGATCCAGAGACGCATTTCTTTAATCTGAACTGGAACTACATGCCGCCTTCAGGCTCCAGCATGATCCATCCCCATCTCCAGGTCAACTGCGGGCATATTCCCACCTATCAGCCGCGCATGCAGCAGACATGCAGTTACGACTATTTTCTGCAAAACAACAGGACCTTCTGGGACGATTACATGGATGCGGAGAAAGCGGCAGCCGAGCGATTCCTGGCAGACATCGGCCCCACCTTCTGGACCCTCGCTTTTGCCCCCCGGGGCGCCTTTCCGGATGTATGGTGCATCTTCCCGGAGTGCCGCTCCCTCATCGAATGGAAAGACGAGGAGCGGGATGCGTTTCTCAAGGGACTTGCCGCTTCATTGCGCTATTTTGATCAGGAAGGCTTCTACAGCTTTAACTTGTCCATATTTTCGGGCCGTGAAAACCCGCACTATCGAGTAAACGCCAGGATTACCCCCCGCATGCTCCTCAGAGAGATCGGGAACAGCGACCAGACCTATTATCAGGTGCTTCATCGGGAACCCACTTGCGTGCGGCCGCCCGAGTCCCTTCGAGAAAAGGCCCTGATGGCGTTCAAGCAAGGCGTTTCCTGACCATCGGGGACTTGCATCCGCATTGAGACTCTTTGCCTGTAATTTCTCTGCAACGTGCGAAGAAGTTGGGGCGTGGGGGTCTCTGCCTCCCGCCCAAGATAATGCTATATGAAATGTCAACCGAAATTCGTGACCTTGAAAAACTGAATGGGTAATATCAATGTGTTGCAAGCTCTCAAAAGGAAAAATACCCCTGGAGACAATTGCATCTGGCTCGGAACAAGATGGTTTACCGGTTCAACCAGACCAAGCCTTTCTGCGTAGGCCTTCACTATGGGCAGATGCCTTCCTGAATAGCTTTCAATCCCATCAAAATGTTCCAACTTTCACCTCCTGCAAGATAAATACAGTTTTTATCCGTGGCATAGCAGAAGGGAAGCTGGATGTTCAGCTAATTGTAATAGCTCAATAAATAGGGGTAGGAGGGTTTTTCTGACGCGACTGCCGGGAGGGCGCCGTCTCTTCGTGACTTATCAGTGGGGGAAGCCGCAGCTCGACGAATGCGAGAATGCCAAAGGGGCAAGCCTGCCCGCCATTGCCTTGTTACCCACGTTACTTCCTTCTGCCATCGCAGATCCACGGGACGAAAGTCTTGGCAAGAACGCTCAATTGGCCTTGGCAGGCGGGTGTCCCCCGCAGATAAGTCACTCAAGAGACCAGCCCGGAGGCCCGGAGCGGGAGAAAAATTCTTCTGCCCCGGCACCAGGTTCGCAGTTATCCCCCTAATTATTGAGGTGATACAAAATGATTAAGTCTGACGAGGTGAAGGGAATGCCGATATATGAATTTTACTGCCCTGACTGTCATCGCATATACAACTTCTTTTCCAAATCGATTAATACAGAAAAACGGCCGTCCTGCCCCCGATGCGGCCGGCTAAGACTGGACCGACAGATGTCGGTCTTTGCAAGCCCCAAAAACCAGGGAGGGGAAGACGAGGCCCCCCTTCCCGATATAGACGAGTCCAAGATGGAAAGGGCCATGAACCTTCTTGCGGCGGAGGCAGAGAACATCGACGAAAATGACCCGAGACAGGCGGCCAACCTCATGCGCAAGTTGAGCGACATGACAGGTCTCAATCTGGGTTCCGGGATGGAGGAGGCCCTCCGAAGAATGGAGGCAGGAGAAGATCCGGAGGTCATCGAGGCGGAAATGGGAGATCTCCTGGAAGAGGAAGAGCCCTTTGCCCTGGAAAAGAAATCAGTGGCAGGAAGAAGATATAGGCCGCCTGATGTGGACAACGGCCTCTACGATCTGTGAGCGCAAAGCCGGGTCCACCCGGTCTATGGAGCGGCCGGAGCCTCGCGGTGGGGCAAAGGGGCGCCTGCTCTCGAAGCATGTCTTGGACCCCTTCGACCTTACGCCTCAATCAGTTCAACATCCCCCCACGCAGCAACCGCTTCGTTTTTTATGGCCACGCCGCCCAGGATGCCCGGTATTTGTCCGGCCCGGTTCCCCAGCCGCTTCAGATCAGCCCGGTTCCGGATCCGGTTCCCGAGGGCCGTGGCCGCGCTGTCGGCCAGGGCCGCAGATCTGGACAGGATGCAGACCGCGTCAGCAATTCCCTCACTCAGGGAATGACCGATGGTCCCGGATGAAGAACATACCCCCAACGGCATCTGGCGCGTGGGGATCCGAAGTCCCAGTCGGCCGCTCAAGGGGGACTTCCCTGCAAATATGGATACAGTGACTGGCCGGTCGGCTTTCAGGTAGATGTCCCCTCCGTTTTCCACAATCGCCTCACGGGTCCATTTCAGGAGCCCTTCCCCCACCTCCTGAGCGATAGCCCCGGCAACCGCGGCCATGGGACCTACGCCGGCCTTTCCCGAGGCGCGCAGCATCTCCTTTACCACCTTTGGCGCGTACGGGTCTTCCTTCAGCGGAACAAGGGAACTTGAAAATGTCGGGTGGTACCGGATATAGGTTTCAAGCTGGTGCCTCACAGCAAACACCAGGTTCCGGGTCTCGCTCTCCATATCCCTGTCTGTGCAGACCCAGAGGTCTGTCTCCCTCACAGCGACCTGAAAGCAGAAAAGCCCCTGAGGTCTGAGCCGTTTTCGGTAGATTCGATCGACATACGGGGTCATCGGATCAAGCTGCGGGGTGACCGGGGAGGGATCCCGAGGGCGGGCCGTGGATAAAGACACAACGACAGCCAAAAAAGGCTTCCCGGATTGCCGTTGTTTTGTCCCCTATAAATCTTCCCTCCTAAGTGGTTTAAGATCCCGGGACAAAAGATGCACGCGCATCCGAGAAGCCTCTTTTTGGATATGGGTATTTGAAACTCAGTGCAAGACCCCTGCCACATTTGCCTGCGACACTCCCTGCCGGAACCGGGCTATCGGTTATGCCCCTGCTCTCCCTTTACTGCCACAATAGGCCATAACATGCACCAATCAATTGATATTATCAAAATAAAAGCTCGCATGACCGGGAGAGATATCCCTTAGGAGCCATTATTTCAAAGGGGAAAAGGCCATATTCTGCATTAGTAACGGAAAATAACCCCAACATATTCCGGCCCACAATATCCCCTGCCTGCCCGGTTGCATCCGGGCCATGAAAGATTATGGAATCGAGCCCACCCAGAACATGCCGGACATGTATTGAGAATGCCACACGGTGTGAATTTAAACAACACCTTTGAAGGGAGGCGGCCCCTGGATCTCCATCAAAGGAGGCATGGGCCTTTCTAAATGCGCTCCGCCCCCCTGTAGCGCGGCCTGTACGCGTCGGATAGGCCGCCTCGATCCATTTTGGCCGCACGGGGCAGATAGTCCAGGATGTCCTGTGCGGTCATTCCGTCCTCACCCTTTTCCTCTGCGGCCAGGTCTCCGGCAAGCCCATGGAGAAACACTCCTTTCCGCACCGCATCCTCCAGGGGGAGACCCAGACCGAACATGGCGGCAATAGTCCCTGTGAGCACGTCCCCCGACCCGGCGCTCGCCATGCCCGGATTTCCGGACATATTGACATCAACCCTCCCATCCGGAAACCCTATGAGGGATCGGCCTCCCTTTAACACAACAACAGCATGGAGTTCTCTCGAGGTCTGCTGAAGGACAGCAATCCTGTCCGCCTCGATTTCCGCAATGCTCAGACCGGTCAGTCTCGACATCTCGCCCGGATGGGGGGTCAACACGGTCTTGGCTTTACGTTCCTTCAAGATCTCCGGATTCGCGGAAACAGCGGTAATACCGTCTCCGTCAATAAGGACCGGCCTGGGGATCTCCCGAACCAAGGCCCTGACCAGGTCTTGTGTCTCCCGGTCTACTGACAGCCCGGGGCCCATCACGACCATGTTCATCCTGGCTGACACATCCAGAAGACCGTCCTTGTTTTCAAACGCCACGCTCCCCGCGGCCGTCTCTTTCTGGGGCAAAAAAACAATCTCGCTCCCCTTGTTGGCGATGAAGGGGATCATGGAGGCCGGGGCTGCAAGCCGCGAATATCCGCCTCCGGCCTTCAGAAAAGAAAGGGCGGAGAAATAGGGGGCCCCGAAATAGGTGGAGGCCCCTGCGATAAAGAGGGCGTGGCCCACGCTCCCCTTATGGGCGTTCCGATCCCTGACCGGCAGCGGTCCGGGCCGATTGACGGCCACCCGCAGTTCATCCGCATCATACAGGCAGGGCGGGAAGGAAATATGGGCGACATACAGTCTCCCGCAGCGTTCGTGGCCCGGAAACAGGATATTGCCCCTTTTCGGGAGCCCGAAGGTCACTGTATAATCAGCTTTTACCGCAATGCCCATCACTTGGCCCGTGTCCCCGGAAACGCCTGACGGGATGTCGGCACTCACCACCGTTTGGTTGCCGGCATTGATGAGTTGAATGACATCCCCGTAGTGTCCTGCCACTTCTCGTACCAGACCGGTCCCGAAGATGGCGTCCACAATCACGTCAGCATGGCCCATATCGGTCCTGAGGGCCTCCGCTGATGTGATGTCATGGATCTCGATAGGCAGTTTGGAGACTATGTCCAGGTTCAAGCGGGCCGCCCCCCTGTATTTGGCCCTGTCCCCTAGGATAAACACCTTAACGCGGCCCCCGTTGGAGTGAATCTTTCTGGCCGCCACCAGTCCATCGCCGCCGTTATTCCCGACCCCGCAACACACTGCAAAGCGCCTTCCATGAATCCCTATCTCGCGTGAGATGACGGAATAGACCGCGTGTCCGGCATTTTCCATCAACAGCTCTTCCCTGATCCCGAATTCCTCGATGGCCCTTCGGTCCAGCTCCCTCATCTCAGAGACACTGCTTATTTTCACGGTCTTCCTCCCTATGATCCGGAATTTCCCTCATCCCGGCGTTGCCTAATCTCCCTGGCCTTGCAGTCGCCTTTCCATAACACCCGGATGATCTTGTTGTTTTTGTCTACTTCAAAATAGGTGATGCAATAGTCCATGGAAGATACACCCTGTCCGATGACATTCCCCAGGGTTTCGCCGGAACGTCCGGCCCGTGGGTCTATTCGGGGCGGATACTCGATCAGCGCCGAATGGGCCAGTGGATTCAAGGTGTATTCGTCTCTTGTTGCCACATACACCCACACTTTTCTCTCGTCGGGTGCGTCAAACTTCCTGCCTGGATATCCCCATGCATCCAGGAGCCGTTGGCCGCTCTGTCCCACATACTTATGGCAGAGCTGGGTGTATCCCCTCCCGGGCGGCAGGCTCAGGGTCTTGCACCCTGAAAGGGCAAGTGCCGCCAACAGGCAAAAAAATCCCACAGTTGTCAAACTCTGTTTCATAACACCTCCCAATTTTGGATGAAGCTCGAAGGCCCCGGGGTTGATACGGCGATGAAAGGATTATAAAAGGCATGGAATGTTTTGCAAGGCAAAAGGGATCCACACGGGCAGAAATTCCTCTCTAAATTGTGAAAGGGCCGTGGCCTGCCCAGCCGCGGGGGTTTCTGCCGCCTCTTGACGCCAACTCCCCTGTCGGTGTATAGACATCTCCGGAGGCCCGCATGGACGAAAGACAGATTGAGCAGGGATATGCCCGTTTTCACCGAGACCTGAACCGCGTCCTCCGGGAGAAAAACGTAAAAACCTTCAAGGCCTTTATCGCCTCTCACCCGATGCAGGCCGGAAGGCTGTCCCGGTGCCTGGGCCTGAGCGACGAACTAACCGAAATCGAGATGCTTAAGGCCATTGTGCTCCGATCCGCGCTCAAGGACATGCATCCGCAGGCCATATCGCGGCTGACAGAGCTTGGAATAACGCCCCCCCGTCCGCGGGCAAAAAGGAACAGGCGATTGCAGAGGGGGAAAGAGAGGAAACCATGACACAAGCGCACGAAAACGAAAGCCTGCCTCCCTGCCTCATATTTATTGACAAAGAAGGCCGCTGGTATCACAAGGGCGCCGAGATGATCCATCGGGAGTTTATTCGTCTCTTTTATCAGAATATGGAACTGGATGAAGACGGAAGAACCATCATCACATGGAACGATACCCGGTGTTATGTGGATGTGGAGGATACGGCATTCGTCGTAAGGGGTGTTTCGTTTAAGCCGGGGACCGAGGACCGACCCTCCTCTTTCCAGATTTCCCTGAGCGATGATACGGAAGAGCCCCTCGCGCCGGAGACCCTCCGCGTGGGAAAAGATCATGTCCTCTATTGCAAGGTCAAATCAGGTGCCTTCCCGGCCCGCTTCAACCGGGCCGCCTATTATCACCTGGCCGAGTTTATCGAAGAAGACGAACGTGGGTTCTTTCTCGCCTTAAATGGCCGGAAATACTATGTCGAACCCTTTTGAATCTCCCGGCCAACCTCTCTTGATTACAATTTCTTGCTCACCGGGGTGACGATCTCGATCTCGGCGTTTTTCCGAAGGCTGTCGAGCCAGCTCTCGAAGATACGGCGGCGCTTTGTCTGCACCAGGGACTTGCGATAGCTCTCTTCTTCCTTGCGGAAGTCGGACTCGTCAACAGGCTCCCTTTCCAGCCAGCGGACCACAAACGCCCCTTTGTCATTGACAAAAGGTTTGTCCGGGCAAGGTTTCCGGGCATTGAGACGAAAGGCCGTCTCGATCAGTTCCGGCGCATATCCGATGCCCTGTATGGGCCCGCGCCTGGTGAAAAAGACTGTCTCCTTGGGCGTGAGCCCCTTTTCCTTGACCACTTGGTTCCATGTTTTTCCCTCTTTCAACTCTGCCAGAAAGCCTTCTGCCGCAGACCTTGCCGCCTCCATCGCCAGATGGTCCCGGTAATCCTTTTTTACCTCCTCCATCACATCCTTCAATTCCGGGAGATAAGACGCCTGGCTGTCCACAACCTGGAAGATATAAAATTTCCCCCCCAGTTCAACCAGCTCGGTGGTCTCATTCTTGTCCAGTGCAAAGAGGGCCTCTGTAACTTTTCGACTCTCCGCAATGCCGGGGATGGCCTCATTTTTGGAGAAAAAGGGCGATTTCTTGGCCTCGAGCCCCTGCTGTTTGGCATACTCGGTCAACTGCACGTCGTAAGGCATCTGATCCACAATAGAAAACCCTTTCTCATGGGCCAATTCACTCGCAGCGCTCATGGTCAATGATTCCAGGATATCGTTGCGGACCTCTTCCAGCGGCTGGGTCCCGGCCTCTTTGATATCTTCCACCTGAATAATGTGATATCCGAACGGTGTGCGTACAAGCTCGCTGACCTCGCCTTTCTTCAGGCTGAAGGCGGCCTCCTCAAAGGCCGGGGCCATCTGTCCTTTCTCAAAGTAGCCCAGATCCCCCCCCCTTTCCTTGCTCGGGCAACCTGAATATTCTTTGGCCAGCTTGGCAAAATCCTCGCCCTTTTTCACCTTCTCCAGCACGGCTTCTGCCTTCATCCGAACCGCTTGCTCAGTCTTTTCGGGCGCGTCCTCGTCAAGTTCGAACAGGATGTGTCTTGCTTTTACCTGTGCGGGTTGTTCATATGCCGCGTGATTGTATTCATAAAAGGACTGGATCTCCTCTTCGCTGATGCTGATCCCATCCCTGAACGACGCAGGATCTATCTCCACGTATGCCGCCTGGATACGCTCGGGCACCCGATAGGTTTCCTGATGCGTCTCAAAATAGGCCTTCAATCCGGCCTCATCTATTGAAATCGAATTGCGGAAATCGTCCGGATGAAAGCCTACATATGCCAGTTTGATCTTCTCGTTCCCAAAGGTGTAGTAATCCAGGACCTCCTTCTCGGTCACATCGAGAAAGGCGAACAGGAACTGACCCAGTTTCCTGCTCAGAAGCTCGTGGGTGATGCTGACCTCAAAATCCTCCGGGGTCATATGGTTGCGGGCCAAGAGGGACTGGTAGCGGCCCATGTCGAATTGCCCGTCTACCTGGAATGCCGGATAGCTCATGATCGCCTTCTGACACTCGGCCTCTGTCACTTCAATCCCCAGACGCCGCGCAGCCTGGGTTATCAAACGCTGATCAATCAAAGAATTTAAGGCCTTTGTCTTCAGATCCAGGGCCTTTATCATGCTGTCGGTCCACATGTCTTTGTATCTTGCCTGATATGTGGAGACCATGTCCCGGTAGGCCTTTTCGTACTCCGGACCGCTGATCACCTCTCCGTTGACGTAGGCGATTTTCAAAGCCCGGTCCGAGGTAAAGGAGTAGCCGAAGTAAAAGATAAAGACCACGGCAATAATGGCGATGAGGAATTTGATCAGCCAGGACTTGGCGTGCTTTCGCATGAGGCTCAGTACCATTAACCATCCCCTCCTGTTATTCTGTCATGTATGCCCACACCCGATGGCCGGCTGCGGGGCCGACCGAGGCATGCAATATGAGTTGGATCCTGCCTGTTGTGCCGAAGATGGCCTGAACCCGGCGTTATGGCATCCAAATGCCCTATGCTTCCGGAACGTGGCCGGCCATTCAGACAGCGTGGCTGAAATATTAAATTAAAAAAAATAACACGATCCCCGAGGGATGTCTATTACAATTTAGGGAGAGCAGCGATTCTCATTGTTCGATTGATGATGCCGCATATCTCGCTAGTGCCCATCCACAAATAGATTTTGGGCACGAGCGAGTTTCCAACCCAGAAATGAGTCATTTTGTAACAGCTCAATAAATGGGGGTAGAAGGGTTTTTCTGACGCGACTGGCGGGAGGGTGCCGTCTCTTTGTGACTTATCAGTGGGGGAAGCCGCAGCTCGACGAAGTCGGGGATGCCAAAGGGGCAAGCCTGCCCGCCATTGCCTTGTTACCCATGTTACTTCCTTCTGCCATCGCAGATCCACGGGACGAAAGTCTTGGCAAGAACGCTCAATTGGCCTTGGCAGGCGGGTGTCCCCCCCAGATAAGTC
>JAGHEC010000321.1 GCA_021159525.1 Deltaproteobacteria bacterium
CCCCCGAAGAGTGTGGGCCGTGTGGTACCCAGCAAGCGGATCAAGTTGGTGGACCCCGCCACCCTCGACCCCGTGGCCCAGGGGGAACCGGGCGAACTCCTGGTGAACTCCGATCTCATGGTCACCAGCTACCTCAATAAACCTGAAGAGACCCGGGAGGCTTTTGTAAATATAGACGGCCGCAAATGGTACCGCACCGCGGACGTTATGTCCATGGATGAAGAAGGGAATCTCTATTTTGTGGACCGGACCGTGGATACCATCAAGCACAAAGGCTACCGCATATCCGCCTCTGAGATCGAGGCCGTTCTCCAGGAACATCCGGCCGTGATCGGATCCTGCGTAGTGGGCATCCCCGATGAAAAGGTGGGAGAACGGATTAAGGCATATGTGGTTTTAAAAAGCGACACCAAAGGAATTACGGGTTATGATCTCATCAAGTGGTGCCGCAAACAACTCGTCTCCTACAAGATTCCCCAGTACATTGAATTCAGGGACATGCTTCCCAAATCCAAGGTCGGCAAACTCCTGCGCCGGGAAATACGGGATGAAGAAAAACGACGGGCCGATTCGTAGGGTCGTCCCCCTAATTATTGAGCTGATACGAAAGGATCAATCTCGAAAGGCGCTTGCTGCCAGACATACCCTCATCTGCCGGCCGGGTCATTGCTCCTGAAATAGGTGCTGAAGGTCGGGGTGGTTGGCGATGACCTTGAGGAGCTGCTCGGTTCGGCGTTCGAGGCGACTCTTGAGAATGGTGACAATGATCTGCATGACCCGGTATCCCAGGCTGTGATCCTTCTCCATTAATTTCAGGAATTCCTTTCCCGGTATGCTTATCGTCTCGCACGGTTCTGCGCAAATGGCGGTGGAGGTGTACAGGGAACCGGGAAGGAGGGCCGACCATCCGAAGCAGAACCCGGCTTTGATAGCCCCGAGGGAAACGCTCATGTTCTCTGAGATATCCGCTTCCAAGAGGAGCTTTCCGGCCTTGAGCATATAAAAAAAATCCGCCTGATCCCCCTGCCTGAAGATGGCATTGCCCGCTGCGAAGAGCCTCCTTTGTAACAAAGGCGACATCCGTCCCAGCATGGAATCGGTAAGGTTCTCCATTAAATGGATTTTTCTCAGCTCCTTAAATGGGACCATAAGGTTCTTTCCTCCGAAATTTTAGGCAGTTTACTCAATACATCAGCAAATATACCAGGGCCAGGAATCCGGTGGCAGCGCCGGCCCCTATTCCTATGGGGCAGGCGCCGGCCATGACGTCGGCATAGAGATTTTCCTTTTTCATGCGCAGCCTTTGCCCCCGCAGGCCGGTGGTTATCCAGAAAGTGACCATGATGATAAGAGCGAGCCTTGCAATGAGGTCTTTTGAAAGATGGGCTATGATTCTCACGAAGCCGTTGACAAAAAGCTGTTCGCAGGCCTCGTTGATGGGATTCAGGGCCTTGGCCATAAGCCGATAGAAGAGCCGTGCCCCTTTGCGGTAGAACCAGTCTGCATCCAGGTTGATGCACCGCATTTCCGCCGGATAAATACCGGAGAGGAGAAGCAGCGTAAAGGCCAGGGCCGAGAAGAAAAGGAGCTGGGTCTGACCCAGGACATGGGGGGCCGTGTACGGGACATAATCAACAGGGTAAGGGAGGAGGCTGTACAGGGGGGCCGGGTAAACGCCGATGAAAATGGATAGAAAAGCGGCTATCCCCATGGCCAAAAGCATGTGGACCGGGGCCTCCCTGGGCCGCATGCCCGAGTCATGGGAGAAGAAGGCAAAATAGGGGATCTTGATTCCGGCATGATGGAACACGCCGGCCGAGGCGAACAGGAGCATGAACCAGATGATTCGCATGTGGCCCGCGGCCGCTGCATCCATGACCATGGATTTGCTCACAAACCCGCTGAACAGGGGGAAGGCGGAGATGGAAGCGGCCCCCACCATGCAGAAGATGCAGGTGAGGGGCATGGTGCGGTAGAGGCCGCCCAGCTCCGTGCCGTTGATCTTTCCGGTCCGGTACATGACCGCGCCCATGGACATGAACAGGAGGGCCTTGAAGAGGATATCGTTGAATGCATGGCATACGGCGCCGTTGATGGCCAGGGCCGTGCCGATGCCGATGCCGCAGACCATGAACCCCACCTGGTTGATGAGGCTGTAGGCCAGGACCCGGCGGAGGTCATTCTCGATTACTGCGTAAAAGATGGGAAAGGCGGTCATGACGGCCCCGATCCAGATGAGGGCCTCTGTCCCGGGAAAGGCCCTGGCCAGGGCATATACCGCCACCTTGGTGGTAAAGGCGCTCAGGAAAATGGTCCCGGTGATGGTGGCCTCGGGATAGGCGTCTGTAAGCCAGGGATGGAGGATCGGCCAGGCGCAGTTGAGACCGAAGCCAAGGAAGATGAGGTAGCTTCCCGGGCCGTTGAGGCCCAGATAATCGAAGCTAAGGGACCCGGTCTGGTTCACATGGAGCACTATTCCTGCGAGAAGACAGAGGCCCCCGGCTGCATGGACCAGGAGGTATCGAAAGCCCGAAGCCAGGGATGCCTCAGTGCGTCTGGCCCAGATGAGAAAGATGGAGGATACGGTCAGCATTTCCCAGAAGACAAAGAATGAAAAAAGGTCTCCTGAAAAGATTGCGCCCAGGGCGCTTCCTGCATACGTCAGGCCGGCCACGTGCTGGATGTCGTCTTTCACGTGAAGGGCGTAGAGGATGGCGATGAACGATATAATATGAAAGATGTACCCAAAGAGAAGACTCAGGCGGTCTACCCTGCCTAAGACGAGGTGGTAGTCCAAAAACGAAACGATCCAGTAGACCCCTTCTTGCATGCGGAGGAGATTAAGTAACCCGAGCACAGGGATGAAAAGGAGGAAAAAAGACTTCCATTTCCCTGTGACAAAAGGGACCAGCAAGGCGCCTGCCATGAACAAAATAAACGGAGGCAGCGGATCAGTCATAGTAATCCTCTCGTCTTTTTACCAACGGTCTCAGGATGTATTTGGCGGCCACGACCAGGACAACACATGCCACAAAGCCGTATACTGCAGAATTCAGGCCACGCCTCCCATGGATAGTGGGGATGCTTGGAGATGAAGAACTCGATAATGAGAAGGATAAAGAGCGAGACGTAAAAACACCCGAGGAGAATCTTGATGTTCCGGGGGTTGTCGAAGAGATATTTTTTGGATGAAAACTGCTGGTTGCTGGATCCTGTATCGGTGCGAACGACGCTTGGATGTTTCATGACGATATCCTCTATTCAATGGGGACCTCTACAGGGTCTTCAATAGGATCAGGCCCAGGTAAAAGACCCCGATGGTGATGGCAATGAAAAACGCGGTCCGGTACCCCGATACCGGTTCGTGCGTGAGTTCCATTTTTTCTTCATTCGGCAAATTCATACTGTAATTCCCTTTTCAATTATCGACTCTCAGTATCACCTCAATAATTAGGGGGATAGCTGCGAACCTAGTGCCGGGGCAGAAGAATTTTTCTTCCCCTCCGGGCCTCCGGCCCGGTCTCTTCAGTGACTTATCTGCGGGGGACACCCGCCTGCCAAGGCCAATTGAGCGTTCTTGCCAAGACTTTCGTCCCGTGGATCTGCGATGGCAGAATGGCGGGCAGGCTTGCCCCTTTGGCATTCTCGCATTCGTCGAGCTGCGGCTTCCCCCACTGATAAGTCAAGAAACCGGGGACCCATCCGAAGGATGGGGAGTCCGAGCGAAGCGAGCGAAAAAGAGACGGCGCCCTCCTCTCCGAGGCGTAGGCTCTACGAGCCGGAGGCCGGCAGTCGCGTCAGAAAAACGCTCCTGCCCCTGTTTATTGAGCTGTTACGGTTCGAGGTTGTCGGGCGCCCCCGGAGGTGGTTTGCCCGGGGAATCTCATATCAGGTCGTAACATGAATCGACTTGCCTGGGAGGAGGACCGGCTGCGACTGAGTTTTCTCGGGACGCTCGGCATGTTGGGAACGTCGCTGAGACTATCATCCCGTCCGTGTCTTTCACCGTGGGCCTTGAACCCGGAATCTGTGAACGCTTAAAAAGTTGGTCGAGTCCACCTGTTTTGGTTTGATACCATGCGACTACATATGATATCATATCAGTTTATTTGAGCTGAAATATTACTACAATAAACAACTTTCCATGTCAAGCAAATCTCTTGATCGTATTTCAACAAACTAAAATAACTGGCAAATGTGTGCTGCAAAGCACTGGGGGCTATCGGAGACAGGGATTGAACAGGTCAGGTCACGTCCATATCCTGGACATCCAGCATGTCGATGAGCTTTTTGAGGGTCAGGGCGATCTCGTCGATCTCTTCAGGCGGGAGTCTCTTGAGCCCGTCGATAATCTTGTGCTGAATGGGCGGCGGGGCATTTTCAGCCAGTAGTTTCCCGTTGTGGGTCAACTCCACCGTAATCAGCCGGCGGTCGTGTGATACCCGCAACCGCTGAACAAGGCCTTTTTTCTCCAGTCGATCAATGATGCCGGTGATGGTGCTGGAATTGACCATTACATGCCTGGCGATCTGGGAGGGGGAAAGGGGCCCGTTTTCATAAAGGGCAATCAGGCAATTGAGCTGGGCTGCGCTCACATTGTAGGTCTTGTTGAGTTCCTTTGTATAGTGTTCGCTTGCCTGCATCAGTCTGCGGATGGCATAGATGATCTCCTTGGTCCGGATCGTGGATATCATTGTAATTGTCAACTGGTGGCCCATTCATTTTCTTAGGCATGGTCATTTACCCTCAGTGTGCAGATTTGTCCGTGTGTTATCACAAAAAGAGATTGCCGGGCAACAAAATTATGGCTGCAGATCCCCGATGGAGGCTTAATGATTCGACTGATCCGGGTTTTTAAGTCGTTTGACAACGGCCGTTCTTATGCAGTCAAGGACCTCTCCTTGGAGGTGGCATCAGGAGAGACGCTGGTTCTGTTGGGTTCGTCAGGATGCGGCAAGACCACGACCCTCAAGATGATCAACCGGCTTATCGAACCGAGTGCAGGAACCATTGAGGTGGCAGGCGAGGATGTCATGAAACAGGATCCGGTGGCCCTGCGCCGAAAGATCGGGTATGTCTTTCAGGGGATCGGGCTCTTCCCTCACATGACCATTGCCCAGAATGTGGCAGTAGTGCCGCGGCTGCTGGGCTGGCCCGTGCAAAAGCGGCGTGATCGCGCATACAGCCTTCTGGAACTGGTAGGTCTTCCTTCAGAGCGATTTGCCGATCGTTTCCCGGACGAACTCTCCGGGGGGCAGCAGCAACGGGTGGGTGTGGCCCGTGCCCTGGCCGCGGATCCTTCCTATCTCCTTATGGATGAACCCTTCGGCGCCTTGGACGCCCTGAACCGGGAATTGCTTCAGCAGGAATTGCTGAAACTCAAGCAGGAACTCCAAAAGACCATCGTCTTTGTGACGCACGATATCTTCGAGGCCCTCCTCTTGGGCGACCGGATCCTCATCCTGCATGAGGGCAGAATGGAACAGATCGGGACTAAAGAGGAGATCCTGTCAAGGCCGGCCACCACTTTTGTGCGGGATCTCTTTGCTAAACCGGCCAGACAACTGGCAGCATTCAGGGGTTTGCGTGATGCAAAGCACTGACCTGATCCCGTTTATTGTGGCTCGTCTTCCTGAACTCTATCTGCGCACAGGCGAGCATCTCATGCTGACCGGGTGTTCCTCGGGTGCGGCCATGATTATCGGCATCCCCGTGGGCATACTCATATTCCAGAAGCGATGGCTGCGGAATCCTGCCATGGCCGGCATCGGCATTCTTCAGACCATCCCCAGTCTGGCCATGCTGGCCTTTCTCCTGGCCATGCTTCACCGGATCGGGGCCTTGCCAGCCATTATCGCCCTAACCCTCTATGCCTTGCTTCCTATTGTCCGCAACACCCTCACCGGACTGGAAGGGGTATCCCCTCAGGTGATGGACGCGGCCAGGGGGATCGGCATGACCCAATTTCAGCAACTGCGCATGGTCCGGATGCCGCTGGCCGTTCCTGTCATTGTGGCAGGCATCCGGACTGCGGCCGTGGTCGGAGTGGGAATCGCAACCCTGTCCGCGTTTATCGGGGCCGGCGGCCTCGGTCAATTCATCAACCGCGGTCTTGCCCTTTCCAACACCCGGCTCATCCTGTTTGGGGCTGTGCCCGCAGCCCTTTTGGCCCTCCTGATTGACTTTTCCATCGGTGCATTTGAGTGGGGGCTGCGGCCTGAAAGAAGACGCGGAACCAGAGGGCCGATTCAATCCGCACTCATATGGTCGGCACGTTTACTGCCCCTGGCCCTGGTGGTGGCAGGGATATTTGTCTACCTTACCGGGCCCGAGGCACAACGATGGCTGGCATCCTCTCCCCGGACCGAAAAACCTCGGGTGGCCATCGGGAGCAAAAACTTTACAGAGCAGTTGATCCTGGGCGAACTCATGGCCCAGGTCATTGAAAAGTATACAGGCCTGACCGTGCAGCGTCGTTTCAATCTGGGGGGAACCATGATCTGTCACGGGGCCCTTGTAAGCGGTGAGATCGATCTTTATCCTGAATATACGGGGACCGGACTGACCGCCATCCTCAAGGCCCCGGCGACATCCGACCCCGAGAAGGCCTTGGACATGGTGCGACAGGCATATGAGACGCGTTTCAACGCTACATGGCTTCAACCCTTTGGATTCAACAATACCTATGCCCTTACGGTCCGGCGGGAGGACGCCCTTGCCCACGGCTGGTGCACCATTTCCGATATGGTCCGATCCGGGCCCGGGCTGCGCGCCGGATTCACGGCCGAGTTTGCCGAGCGGCCAGATGGATATCCGGGCCTGAAGAAGCGCTACGGCCTTGACTTTCTGGAGATAAAGGATCTGGATCCTGCCATCATGTACCAGGCAATGGCGAACAGGGAGGTGGATGTGATCTGCGCCTTTGCCACGGACGGACGGATCGCCGCCTATGACCTGGCGCCCCTTGAAGACGACCGCGGGTTCTTTCCGCCTTATCAGGCCGTGCCGGTGGTGAGGAAGGACTGTCTCAGGTCCTGTCCCCGGGTGGCAGAGGCCTTGTCCCTTCTTGCCGGCAGGCTCGATAACGCCGCCATGCAGCGGCTCAATTTCCAGGTGGATGGAAAGGGGATGCAGCCTGCGGATGTAGCTGAAAGGTTTCTCGAGAACAACCTGAAAAAAGAAACAGTATGGCATGGAAAGGCAAAGGCTGACATCAGGGGTAAATGAGCTGGATTGTCTTCTCGGGGGATTGTTTATCGGGGTCAATGCGGTCTGGCGCCATGATACGGGAGGCCTTGCCACGCCCTTTTGCGTCAATCTGATCCGGGCGTGTATCAACCGGCTAAATCGCCTGGCAGATCTCCAGACCAAAGAGCCTGACCTGCCAGTTTCTGATTGCGTCAATGACCTTCAGGTCCTGCGGCCGCTGGGGATTGGCAATGGCGATCTCCCGTATCTGGGCATTGGTGCAGATGACGGCCGGGTCCACTTGCCATTCCTCTGCCTTCCGGTCACGCCAGTTCTTTAATGCGGCCATCCTACGGGCCTCTTCGGATTTCAGGCCGTGCCGTGCCTTTTTGGGATATGCGGGGAGTGTGGAATCCGGGGGGGCCAGGGCCTTTTTTACTTCTCTTATGAGGGATTCTCCCATTTGATCAATCTGCCGGGCGCTAAGGCCCTTGATGCCTCTGAGATCCTTTTTGGACACGGGCTTGCGCCGGGCCAACTCGAGAACCGGCTGGTTGCCCAGGACCTTGAAGTGGGGGCGGTCCCGGCGACGGGCCATATTATCCCGGAACCGAAGGAGATTTTCCAGGACCGCAAGTCTGCGCGGATCCAGCTTTGCGGCCCCGTTGAAGCCTTCAAAGAACGGTCCGGTCCTCGTTGAATTCGGTCTAACACGTGTTAGAATCTCGCATTCTTCCTCCACGCAGAAAAAACGGTCTTTTTGCTTGAGTTTGTTTTCCAGAATCCGGGCCAGGGGAAGGAGATGACAGATATCCTGGACCGCATACGCCAGCATGGGTTCGGGCAGGGGTCTCCGGGACCAGTCCTTTTTCTGGTATTTTTTGTTGCTTTCGATATGGAAATAGGCGTGAAGCAGATTGGCGAGGCTGATCTCCCGGATGCCCAGGAACCTGGCTGCGATCTGGGTGTCAAACATGGAATGGACCTCAATCCCGAAGTCGCGGTAGAGGGACCGGATATCATAGTCCGCGCCGTGAAAGACCTTGCGGATGCCTCGGTCTGCGAACAGGGGGGCCAGGGGGGACAGGTCTCTTACTGAAAGGGGATCGATCAGCAGATTGAGCCGCTTGGCAGCGATCTGGATTAGGCAGATTTTTTCCTGATAATGGAACATGGAATCCGCCTCCAGGTCTACGCCGATGGCCGCCTGTTGTTGAAGCGACGGGATCAGCCGGTTAAAATCCGCATCCTTTTGCACAAACAGGTATTCCGGGGAGGGAGGATCTGTCATCTCTTATATCCGTATCCGGCACAGATGCCTGCAAAGGGGTTTGCTTGCGGACTCCCTTCCGACGCCTGCCATTTAGTTGATCTCGGGCGTGAGGGTCCATTTGATGACCCATCCGTTCCCACCGGGTGCTTGGTCGAGACAAACAATCCCGCCATTCTGGAACTTAAAGACCGGTCGGTTCGTATCACCATTGATGAGAAATGATGCGAGCCTCTCCATAAAAGGGAGGTGCCCTACGATCATGAGCCCGCTCTCGGGCTTCAGACCACCCGCGACAGCCGCGACATCGTCCAGGGGCTTGAGTCCATCCATCTGTTTTATGCCTTGCGGGGGGTTGAGGGCCTCACAAAAGATCTCGGCTGTCTGAAGCGCCCTTTTTTTGCCGCTGTGGACAATGGATGCGACCGGCACTTCATATCCCCGGGCAAGGCCTGCAATGCGCTTGACATCATCGATTCCCCGAGGCGACAGCCCCTGCTCCGGATCCTGATCTTTGGGCAGGTTCCTGCCGTGTTGAACCAGATAAATTGCCATGCTTTCACCTCCTCATTCAAGCCGGGGCATATCAGCCCAATAATCAGCGGGATAACAGTGAACGTATCACCGGGGCAGGAAGATTTTTCTTGTGCTCCGGGCCTGCGGGCCGGTCTTTTCAGTGACTTATCTGCGGAGGACACCCGCCTGCCAAGGCCAATTGAGCGTTCTTGCCAAGACTTTCGTCCCGTGGATCTGCGATGGCAGAAGGAAG
>JAGHEC010000379.1 GCA_021159525.1 Deltaproteobacteria bacterium
ACTTATCTGCGGGGGACACTTGCCCCTTTGGCATTCCCGACTTCGTCGGGCTGCGGCTTCCCCCGCTGATAAGTCACGAAACTGGGGACCCGCCCGAAGGGTGGGGATTGAGATATTGCAATGAAAGGAGCTTTGCATGGACGATCTGAAGATAGCCGCGGTTTGCATGTCTGCGGTCCCCGGCGATATCGCTGCAAATCTGGAAAAAATCGGGGCCATGTCGCGGGAGGCGTCTGGCAAAGGCGCCGACCTCATCTGCTTTCCTGAATTGTCGGTGACGGGTTATGTTCAGGATTCCCCTCGCCGGATCTATGCACATATGGAGATGGAAAGGATTGTGGATCAGTTGGCGGGTACGGCTAACAAGACGGGAATGGTGCTCATGGCGGGTCTCATAGAGATGGCGAATGAGGGGCCTCCTTACATCGCGCAGATCATAGCAGGTCCTGACGGGCTCATCGGGACTTATCGGAAGACCCACCTGGGTCCCACCGAATGCCCCCTATACCGTCCCGGGGAAAAGATCCAGGTCTTCCATATCGGGAATACGGCGTTTGGAATCCAGCTCTGCTATGAGGCGCATTTCCCTGAGATCAGCACACACATGGCCCTCATGGGGGTTGACATGATATTTATGCCGCACGCATCGCCAAGGGGAAGCCCTAAGGAGAAGCTGGAAAGCTGGATGCGGCACCTGCCGGCCCGCTCCTTTGACAACGGGATCTTCATCATCGCCTGCAACCTGGTGGGGGCCTGTGGGACCGGCCTCACCTTTCCAGGGGCGGCTGTTGTCTTGGGGCCGGACGGCCGGGTATCGGCCCACTACACCGGGATGAAGGAACACATCCTCTACGCCGAGCTTAAAGATAAAACCCTCCAGGATACAAGGGCCCACCGAATGAAATACTTCCTTCCGGCCAGAAGGCCGTGGCTGTATAAACAGGAAAGCAAAGTTGGGACCTGATTTTTCAGCCGGAGAAAAAGCCGGCCATGACCCTCTTGAAGACCTCTCCCTTCCAGGCTGTTGCCGGCTTGGTCTTGGGATCGGTCAGGATGGTGGGCGGAAGAAAGGGAAGAAAATCCGAGATCCCCGGGATGACCACCCGCACCACCGGAAATCGGAGGATCGGATGGGTCTGATTCAGGACAATGCAGTCAGTCCCCAGCCCTCTCACAATTTCCTTGAGTCCCTCGATTTCCTCCAGAATGTCGTTTTTGCGCCACTCACGGAACTTGGTCATCTCCCCTTGGTTGAGAAAGGCAATGTCAGTGGGTGAAACACCGCATCGCATCACGCTGTAATAGTCTTTTACCCGTGTTCGCGGGACCACCGGCAGGTCGAACTGCGGTCGTGATGCGAGGAGGTTTTTTTTACCCTGCATTCCCTCGGTAAAGCAGCGGGTGAGGGCCTCTTCCAGGTTGAACGATGCTCCTGCAATAAGGGAGCGATGCTCCATTCGATCCCCGGGAAGGTTTCGATTCGTAAAAAACACCCCGATAACAGGCAAGGTTCCGCCAAAAGAGAGATCCTTCAGGGTAATATCCACGTTGGAACGTCTGTAAAACGCCATCATTTGATGGATCCGATCCAGAGGCGCCGAGGCGGGATCAATGGAGGGGACCACTACCTCCGGTTTGATAACGCTGATCTGGGCATACCGCTCCAGGATTTCGCAGCTTGCCTGGATCAACGCCTCTTCGATGGTATTTCCCGCGGCGATCCCGTTGGAGCCGTGAATATAGGCCACGAACTTGATCGGGACCTTGATCGTCTCTTCCCGCAGCAGGGAATAGCCGTCCACCCAGTGCCGGGTCATCTCACAGTCCTCTATTTCCGCTATATGGGATCTTTTCAGGTGATCTTCCCTTCTGAGCAACTCCCGGATGGTCAGGACATTTGCCATATCTTTGCGGTGACCGCAAACATAGCCGTGCATCCACTCATAGTTAAGAAAACGGATGGTCTCCGGGCTGTAGATTTCCGGCAGGTGAAAGCGGACCTGCTCTTCAAAGAACGGATAATAAAGCCCGGCGCTGAAGCGTTCGGCTAATTCAGCATGGGCGCTCGCCTCGGCCAGTTCAGCAGAGATCCCCTTTCCCTCGCACACGATCTTGAGCGAATCGATCCAGATCCTTCCCCAATGGAGGAATTCCGAAACCTTGACCCCGGCATATTCCGGCCTGAGACCCATACGTTCGAATCCCTGCCGGACACGGCGGATGGTATTCTCGGGCGTATCGCATTTATTGTATTCATTCCGGACATGTTTTTGAAACTGCATGGCGCAAGGCCCTCTGTTTATTATTTACGATATAGGATTCAGGCGGCTGATGGAGTTTCAGGCGTCGGCAAAGACAGGCAAAAACATCTGCATGTGCTGAGGATCAACCAGTGAACCAAGCCTTTAAATCCAGCGTTTGCTCTGGCATATTGACCAATTACGGCTTGACAACGAATGAACGACCCTGTATAGAAGGGCGATATGATTCTGGAATGAGGTAATTTTAACCAAAAAGAGGAGGTGTTCACATGGCCGATTATTGTATTAATCTCTTTTTAGATCCCGAGCAGCAGAAAAAGATGGAAGAAGTGGGCCTGGGAGATCAAATCAAGGAAATCGACGGCAAAAAGGCGGTGCAGGTAGCCATGAGCCCGAAAGACCAGAAAAAGCTCAAGAAGGCCTTTCCGGGCCTTGAGTTCGATTCCTCAAATGCATGCGTGCTCCCGGAGGAGGCCCAAGCCACGCTCGCAGACATCATATTCAATATGAAAAGTCTGGACGTCATGAAGTTCGCCATCACCAAGCTCTACAATCCGTTGGCAGGCAAGCCGCTCCGCAGCAAGACCGCTTAGAGAAATCGGCCCCCGCCAACAGGCATTCCCTTGGGCTGCTGTCAAAAAGGCGCAAAAGACAACTCTGAATCAGGTGTCCTTTGCGCCTTTTTTCGACGGAGAACTCTCGTTCTGACCTTTGCGAAATTAAACGCAGCCGGTCGGTTTCGGCAGACCTGCCATTTTACAGGCGCCTTTACCCGGTCCCGATGGAAATAATTCATAGATGTATTTGAGCTTGAAACCGGTGACCTTGGAAAGGATCCTGACCATGGGGGCGATCCCGTTCTTCTTGTAGTAATCCTGAAGAACCTGGATTACCTTCCAGTGCTCATCGGTCAACTCCTCAATCCCCTCCGTATTCTTGACATACCGCACCCATGCTTCATTCCAGTTGTTGAAATCGTCAATGAAGCCGTCTTCATCAACATTCCAGGTGTTTCCTTCAAACTCTACTGTTGGCATAACCCAAAACCTCCCTTTTTTGATTAAAATAACATATCGCGTACCATCTTCTGAAGCCGCTGTCAACCCCCGAATATAAGCTTGTTATTATAATTCCCAATTATTAGCTTGTCAAACACTCTTTTCCCTTAATAGCTCAATAAATTGGGGCAGGAGGGTTTTTCTGACGCGACTGCCGGGAGGGTGCCGTCTCTTCTTCGCTCGCTTCGCTCGACTCAGACCCCACCCTTCGGGCGGGTCCCCGGTTTGTCCTCGCTTTGCTCGGACTCCCCACCCTTCGGGCGGGTCCCCGGTTTGTCCTCGCTTTGCTCGGACTCCCC
>JAGHEC010000222.1 GCA_021159525.1 Deltaproteobacteria bacterium
CCCCCGCAGATAAGTCACTCAAGAGACCAGCCCGGAGGCCCGGAGCGCAAGAAAAATTCTACTGCCCCGGCACTAGGTTCGTAGTTATCCACCTAATTATTGAGGTGATACATTTTAACATAGAAAGGTTGTGAATATTATGAAAGTGGTTGTACGCGACAATCAAATTGAAAAGGCCATCAAAGACCTCAAACGTAAGTTGACCAAAGAGGGTTTTTTTTCCGAGATCAAGGAAAGGCGTTTTTACGACAAGCCCAGCATCCAGAAAAAGAAAAAACAGGCCAAGGCCGCAAAAAGACGGCGCAAAAGGGTGAAACGTTTTTAACCGTTGAATCGATTTTGCGGCTTTGTTTTTCCCTTGACAAAAAGGAAATCAGTTAGGTAAATACGCACAGGCTGTTGGCCCCTTATTCACTTAACCTTAAACCCGATGTAAGAGGCTTAACAATCATGAAAAATCGAGCGAATCCCTCCGAAAGGCCTTCCCAGAGCGAAGGCGCCTCCTCACGTGCCGGTTTTTTCCCGAAATGGTTGAATATCAATGTCGCGGTTCAGGATGTGGGTTTTTTTCTGGTGGGGTTGATTGCGGCCCTGATTGTGGGGTGGGTGGTTTTTCCCGCGGTGCTTTATTCGAAGCAGACCCAGCCGATGAATTTCAACCATCGCCTTCATGTGAGCCCGGATATCGGCATCGACGGCGAAACCAGGGAAGAGAGGTGCGCGTATTGTCATGAATTTCGTGACGACGGGACCTTCGCCGGCATCCCGAAGCTCGACAAGTGTACGGAATGCCATGACGATCCTGAATCCCCTCTTGGAGATACCCCTCAAGAAAAGGAATTTTTGGAAAGATATGTCTCCGGGGGAAAGGAGATCCCCTGGCTTATATATTCAAGGCAGCCCGACTGCGTGTATTTTTCCCACATTGCGCACGTCAATATGGGGGAACTTAGCTGCGATACCTGTCACGGCGACTTTGCCGACAATGAAAAGCTGCCGGTATATCAGGAAAACCGCCTGACAGGATACAGCATCAACATCTGGGGTAAACGCATTTCCGGGATTTACGGAGACAAAAAGCCAGCGGATCGCATGAAGATGGATGACTGCGCCGAGTGCCACACCAAGATGGGGCAGGAACAGAACAACTCTTGTTTTGTATGTCATAAATAAGGGGAAGATGACCATGAAATTAACCAGAAGAAACTTCATCGCATCTGTCGTGGGCGGGGCGGTTGGCATTCAGATAACCCCGCTTCCCTGGAAGTTTACGGACGATGTCGCCATATGGACCCAGAACTGGCCCTGGGTGCCGGTTCCGCCTTCCGGCGAGTTTTCCGAGGTCAGTTCCGTGTGCACCCTCTGTCCGGGCGGTTGCGGCATCTCGGTCCGAAAGGTGGAAGAGCGCGCTGTCAAGATCGAAGGGAGAACAGACTACCCCGTCAATCCCGGCGGCATCTGCCCGCTGGGCATGGGAGGTCTTCAGTTGTTGTACGACGAGTCCCTGCGATTTACCGGACCAATGAAGCGGGTGGGGATGAGAGGTTCCGGCGAATTTCAGCGGATTACCTGGCGCGAGGCCCTGGATATAGCGGGAGCAAGGATTGCGGCTCTGCGGAAGGAAGGAAGACCCGAGGCTGTTGCGGCCGTGGATGGAAATGGCGAGGGCACTACGGCATCGCTGCTCATTCAGCGGCTTATGCAGGCCGTGGGCAGTCCCAATTACGTCAGGCCGGCCTCCCTGTCGGATACTTACCGTATGGGAAATATCCTGATGCAGGGAAGAGATGCGCCCATTGCCTATGACCTTGAAAACTCGGACCTCATCGTTAGCTTCGGCTGCGGTCTGCTCGAGGGCTGGGGGGCCCCGGGCAGGGTCCTGAACGCCTGGGGCATGTGGCATGAAGGCAACCCCGCAAAGCGGAAGGTCAAGATCGTTCAGGTGGAATCACGGGCGTCCAATACGGCATCCAAGGCCGATTACTGGGTGGCCGCAAAGCCCGGCACCGAGGGGGCCCTTGCCCTGGGTCTTGCCCATGTGATCATCCGATCGGGCAGATATGATGCCGGATTTTTGGCCGAGCACGCCTTTGGTTTTGATGATTGGCAGTCTCGGGACGGCGTGGTGCATACCGGATTCAAGACGCTGGTTCTCAAGAATTACGCTCCTGAGCAGGTCTCCCGGATCACGGGTGTGCGGCCTGATGCGATCGTCAAACTGGCCGGCATGTTTATGGACGCTAAATCTCCTATTGCCATCTACGGGAAGGGCAAGAACGAGTTGAACGGAAGCCTTTACGAGTTTATGGCCGTTCAGAGTCTGAATGCCCTGGCAGGGAGGATAAACCGTGTTGGCGGGGTCCTCCTTCCGGATCCCCTTCCGCTGAATCCCCTTCCGCATTTTGAATGCGACGAAATTGCAGCCAAGGGCCTTGAAAAGCCAAGGCTGGACCGGGCCGGGACCAAGGCGTATCCTTTCTCTCACAGCCTCATACACAAGTTTGCAGAGGCCATTAACGGCAGCCGTAAGTCTCCCATTGACACGCTCCTGGTATTTTCCGCTAATCCCGCATTTACCTTGCCCGACGGAGGGGCATTTGAGACCGCGTTAAAGAAGATCCCGTTTGTCATCAGCTTTTCCCCGTACCGCGATGAGACCGCCAACATGGCTGACCTGATTCTCCCGGACTGCGTCTATCTTGAGAAGGTGGACGACATTATCTGGCCTGTCGGTCTCCAATATCCCCTTTACGGCCTCTCAAAACCGGTTGTGGATCCCATTTACGATACGCGGAATTGCGGGGACACTATCATCAACCTGTCCAAGGCGATCGGTAAATCAGTGGGTGCGGCCTTTCCCTGGAAGCATTTTACCGATGTGCTGAAGGAGCGGGCAAAGGGGCTTTACGACGCCGGGGGCGGGTTGGTTCGATTCAATCCGGCTGCGCCTCCCTGGGTGGCGAAGGGCGCTGGTTCCAAGACGGGGTTCAAGTCCTTTGACGATATGTGGAAAAAGCTGGAAGCCGGGGGCATGTGGTATCGTCCGGCCGAACAACAAAGAGACTGGTCCTGGCTTTTCAAGACCCCGAGCGGAAAGTTTGAATTTTACAGCCAGAGGATTGAGCAGGCGATCCGCAGCGGCTCAACAAAGGAAATGCGGATTACGGTCCAGGGCGACGAGGCCTGTATGGCCCATTATGAGGCCCCGGCACAGGACCCTGACCGCACCGCCTATCCGCTTACCCTGTTTCCTTATGAAATGATCAATCTGGCCAGCGGCTGGATTCCGAGTCCGCCTTTCCTGTACAAGACGATTTTTGACACCCAGTTATTGAAGGATACGTCTTTTGCGGCAATCCATCCCGGCACCGCAGGCCAATACGGGTTGAAACAGGGCGATCTGGTCTCGGTTGAATCGCCCGCGGGGGCCGTGAAGGTCCGGGTCGATCTCTTTGAGGGGGCCATGCCCGGCAGGGTGTACATGCCCCTGGGATTCGGCCATACCGGTTATGACGAGTTTCTGAAAGGAAAAGGGGCCAACCCCAATGCCATTGTCCGGGCAGGGGAAGATCCGGTCAGCGGATATCCGGTATGGTGGACGACGCCTGTAAAGCTGGTGAAGGCCTGATGCCAGGGCCCTCCGGACTGCCGGACCTGCTGCAAGACAGCGAACCTCTGAACCTTTGAATCCTGAACCCATGAAGAGCACAAGGTTGAAGTGAGGTAACTCATGAAAAAAGAGAATGACAACGGGAAACCCAGGCACCGGTACGGTATGGTCATTGATCTGGACAAGTGCACCGGCTGCGGGACCTGCATGATTGCCTGCGCGGCCGAAAACAATGTTTCGGTGCGGCCCGACCAGTCGGACAAGGAACGTGCCATCACCTGGATGCGTCTCTACAAGATCACCAACGGAAAAGAGTTCCCCGACACCGAGGTGAGTTATTTCCCCAGGCCCTGCATGCACTGTGACCATCACCCTCCCTGCGTCTCGGTCTGTGTTGCGACTGCCACAAAGCTCGATTTCAACACCGGGATTGTCAGCCAGATATATACCCGATGCATCGGATGCCGGTACTGCCAGGCGGCGTGCCCGTACGGGGCGAGATATTTCAACTGGTGGGATGCCTATTTTCCAAAGGACAAGGGCCTTGACCGATATTTGTCGCCGGAGGTTTCACCGCGCATGCGGGGGGTGGTGGAAAAGTGCACCTTCTGCCATCACCGCCTGATGCGGGCAAAGGAACAGGCCTATGCCGAGGGCAGACGGGAGATCGAGGAACACGAATATCAGACCGCCTGCACCGAGGCGTGCCCGGTTCAGGCCATCACCTTCGGGGACCTGAACAATCCCGACCACAAGGTCTCCAAGCTTGTTAAGCACCCGTTTACCTTCAGACTCTTGGAACGGCTGGGTACGGAACCGAAGGTCTATTATTATTCCAGCAGGGACTGGGTCCGCAAATTGGGCGATAATTTTCTCCCCGGCGAATATAAACCCGTTCTGCACAAGACCTGGATGCAAGAAGAGTGGTCTACCAAGCCGGGCCGCGACACGTATTAGCCTTTAACTCTCAGGAGGATGCGCAATGGATTCCGCATTGTTACCGCACGGCGTTAAGAGATGTTCCCCTTGGGCCTTTTTCTTTTGGACCCTGCCGTGGCTGGGGCTCTTGGCATGGGGCGGTCTCTCGGCCTTTCTCTGCCTGTGGAAGGGCTTGAATCAGACGAATATGAGCAATGTATTTGCCTTTGCCCTCTGGATTGTTTTTGACCTGGCCGTGATTGCCTTGGGGGCCGGGGCCTTTTTTACCGGGTTTTTGACCTATATCATCAACAAGAAAGAGTTAAGAAATATAATCAATACCGCGGTTATCATCGGGTTCATCTGTTATTCGGGCGCTATGGCCATGTTGGGGATTGACATCGGGCAGCCGATCCGGGGCTGGTTTATCTTCTGGCATGCCAATATCCATTCCATGCTGGTGGAAGTGTCGTTCTGCATTACCTGTTATCTGATGGTCCTGGCCATTGAATTTCTACCCATTATCCTGGAAAACCGTAAGCTGGAAGAGATCAAGGAGCTGAGGCTGTTCGGACACAATCTTCATGAGATTATGGCGGTCTTTGCGGCCACCGGGACCTTCCTGTCCTTTTTCCACCAGGGATCCTTGGGCGGCATGTTCGGCGTGATGTATGCCAGGCCGTTTGCCGCCAGGGAAGGCTTTTACATCTGGCCGTGGACATTTTTCCTGTTCGTGCTGTCAGCCATTGCCTGTGGTCCGCTCTTCACGATACTCTGCACCAAACTGGCCGAGTTATTGACCCGCAAGAAATTGGTGCCTGACAGTGCCATCCAGGCCCTTGCCAAGATCTCCGCATGGCTCCTTTCCTTCTATATCGTACTGAAGATCTTCGACTACTTGGGGTGGATATACGGCGTTGTGCCGAGGGCCGGGCTGACGTTTGAAAGCTTTTTCAGGGAAGGGCCTTACGGCGTCTGGATGGTAGTATGCGAAATTATATTCTGCGGCATCCTTCCAGCCGTTATTCTGATAACTCCTCAGGGCAGAAAAAACCAGGGGTGGCTTATCCTTGCCGCCCTCTTGACCTGCATCGGGATCGTGTTGAACCGATTCCTCTTTATTATTGTTACTCTGGCCATCCCGGTAATGCCGTTTGAGAGATTCTGGAGCTATCTGCCCACATGGCAGGAATGGGGCGTCGGTCTGGCTGTTGTCGGGTATGGATTTCTGGTCTTCTCATTGGCCTACAGGTATTTGCCTGTGTTTCCAAAAGAGAAGGAGCTGAACCCGGCGCCCGAATCGTAGGGAAACAGGGCAGGGATCCGACCCTGAAAGGAGAGATGAATGACACCATTATCATTTGAATGGCAGTGGAACATCGAATATCTGATCTTTTTCGGGCTCCTGTATATCGCCCTGGGCATTGTCGGTCTGGGTATAACCTTCACTGTAATAAAGACCGGGCTTCAGGTATTCGGATTCATGCGGGAGAGGCATTTTCATTAATTATAGCCACGCAACTGTGTCCTGGCGTGTGTGGACATTGGCCCCGGATGGAGTCCGTAGCCCTCTTTTTTCCGAGAGACACGCAGGCGATGTATCAGCTCAATAATTCGGGGGGATAACAGCCAACGTAGTGCCGGGGCAGGATGATTTTTCTTCCGCTCCGGGCCTCCGGGCTGGTCTCTTCAGGGACTTACTGAGGGGGGCACCTGCCCCTTTAGCATTCCCGACTTCGTCGGGCTGCGGCTTCCCTCACTGATAAGTCACAAAGAGACGCGCCCTCCCGGCAGTCGCGTCGGAAAATCCCTTCTGCCCCGGGTTGGTGAGCTGTTACCAGGCGATAATGAGTTCGGCAGCCGGGGCGATGTTGCGCGGTTCCGGCAGGTCCCGGGTCAACAGGAAGTCCCGGCAATATTCTTTGGTTCTGTCCTGCATATTCTCGATGCGCGTTTTGGCCTGCATGAGGCGTTTGCCGGACCTGACGATCCCTACATAATTCCACATAAAAATCCCGATCTCCTCCCGGGCGTGTGAAGCAACCACCAGCTTGGCGCTGCCTGTCGTGCTCCCTGGGTCCCACTGAGGGGCCTCGGGAAGCGGCTCGTTTCTTCAGACATCTTTTCTTGCCGTGCGTGGCGGTTGACGGCCGACATGCCTCCTGTTAGCATGTGTATATGCGCCTGAAAACCGATCCCGGCCAGAGGATGTATCCCTGCATGGCCCATACCATATCCGGAATTTCATCCCATGCCCGTTTATGAATATCAGGCCCTTGACAGGACAGGCAAAAATAAGGCCGGCATCATCGACGCGGACAGCCCTGTGGCAGCGCGGCAGAAACTGCGCGGATCGGGTTTGTTTCCAACCGCCCTGAAAGAAACATCCGGCACGGCGAGGGAAAAGCCCTCGGGCCATACATCGGTCGCGACGTTTTTCAGGCGGGTCAAGCCAGGAGAGATTTCTGTTGCCACCCGACAACTGGCCATTTTGTTGGGGGCTGGAATCCCGCTTGTTTCTTCTTTGGACGCACTCGTCGCCCAGGTTCCCAACCCGGTTTTTAAAAAGATCCTGGCCCAGATAAAGGAGTCTGTAAACGAGGGAAACAGCCTGGCGGCTTCCCTGGCCCGACACCCCAGGGTTTTTTCCGAGATCTATGTCAATATGGTGAAGGCGGGGGAAGAATCAGGGTCTCTCGACCTGGTCCTTCATCGTCTATCAGAACTCAGCGAGCATCTACAGGCCTTGAGAGGTCGCATGAAGGCGGCCCTGGCATATCCCGTTTTCATGCTTTTCATCGGGATCTTCGTCCTCTTTTTCCTGATCACCTTTATTGTCCCCAATATCACCAAGATATTTGACGAAATGCACCAGATTCTGCCGCTGCCTACCCTGATGCTGATCAGCGCCAGTAATTTTCTCAAGTCCTTCTGGTGGCTGGTGGCGGGGGGGTTGGGATGCGCCTTTCTCCTGGCAAGACGGTTTATCCGGACACCCCGGGGAAGGCGTGCATGGGACAGGATCAAACTCGGCACACCACTGGTGGGTTCACTCAACAGGAAGTCGGTAATGGCACGGCTTTCAAGGACACTCGGCAGTCTGCTTCAAAACGGGGTCCCCCTCCTTTCAGCCCTGGGGATCGTGAAAAATATCGTAAACAATACATGGATCGCCGAGGCCCTGGACCATGCAATAGAGGATATTCAGTCGGGTAAGGGCCTTGCGATCTCCCTTTCCAAGAGCCGCTGGTTTTCGCCCATTGCCATACAGATGATCTCGGCAGGAGAGCAGAGCGGAGAACTGGAGGTCATGCTCAACAGGATCGCCGATATCTTTGAGGGGGAGGTGGAGTCGCAGACCCTCGCCTTGACCTCTATGTTGGAGCCGGTCATGATCCTGGCCATGGGGCTGACTGTAGGGTTTGTCGTTATCTCGGTGCTTCTTCCTATTTTCGAAATGAACCAGATGATACGGTAGGGGGGCGTCTTGTTCGTAGAAGATTCTGTAACCGTTCACGGGGTCTTGAGATCTCCCTGGTACACTGATATGAGAAAATCGCATCAGCTCAATAATTGGGGGGATAACAGCGACCGTACCACCGGGGCAGGAAGATTTTTCTTGTGCTCCGGGCCTCCGGGCTGGTCTCTTGAGTGACTTATCTGCGGGGGACACCCGCCTGCCAA
>JAGHEC010000081.1 GCA_021159525.1 Deltaproteobacteria bacterium
GTAGTCCTTGCCGCCTTTTCATAAAGGCTATTACGAGACAGGGGGCGGTCGCCGAGCGCTGCGTACACATTTTGTTGCCCCGTCATGGAGGGGAGGCAGTGACCCCCCCTACCGCGGGCGGGAAAAATCGAATACGGCCCGGGGGCGGGACAAAAACCGAGTAGAGTTCATGGGGACGGCGGCAGAGCGTTGGAATTCATTCTGATCCAGCCCCGAGGACAGTTTTTCATAAGACGGTAGTCCTTGCCGCCTTTCGATAAATGCTATTACGAGTAATGGGGCGGCCGTTAGGCCGCCTTACGGTTTACCACCCCCAGGTCAGGTACTTGTGGATGGAATTGGAGGCTGTCCTTCCGGCGCCCATGGCCAAGATCACCGTGGCAGATCCGGTCACGATGTCGCCCCCGGCCCAGACGCCCGGTCTGCTCGTCTTGCCGGTCTCGGGATCCGCCTCGATATAGCCCCATTTGTTGAGCTTGAGGCCTTCGGTATTTTTGGTCAGGAGCGGATTTGCGCCGGCCCCGACCGCAATCACGGCCAGGTCGCAGTCGAGTGCGAATTCGGAGCCTTCAATAGGAACGGGCCGGCGTCGACCGGAATCATCGGGTTCCCCCAGTTCCATCTGGAGACACTCCACACCGGTCACCCTGCCCTGTTCGTCGCCCAGAAAGCGAGTGGGTGCGGTCAGGAGATGAAACTCGATCCCCTCTTCCTCCGCATGGTGGACCTCCGCCTTCCTGGCAGGCATTTCCTCTCTGGATCGTCGATATACGATCCGCACCCGGTCAGCGCCGAGCCGCATGGCGGTTCGCGCCGAGTCCATGGCGACATTTCCGGCCCCGAATACGCAGACATCCTTGCCAATGACGATGGGTGTATCGTATTCGGGAAAGAGATAGGCCTTCATGAGATTGGCCCGTGTGAGGTATTCATTGGCGGAGTAGACCCCGATGAGATTTTCACCGGGTATGTTCAGAAAACGGGGAAGGCCTGCGCCCACGCCCAGAAAAACCGCGTCAAATCCCTGCTCGAAGAGTTCATCCACACTCACGGTGCGTCCCACTACCGTATCGACCTCCAGCTTTGCCCCCAGCCTTTCCAGGAAATTGACTTCAGAAGAAACGATTTGCTTGGGAAGCCTAAATTCCGGGATGCCGTAAACGAGGACCCCGCCCGGCTTGTGAAAGGCCTCAAAAATAGTCACTTCGTGTCCTTTCTGAATCAGATCGCCGGCCACGGTAAGTCCGGACGGCCCCGATCCGACCACGGCCACCCGCTTTCCTGTGGGGGGGGCCTTGGGCGGCAGCTCCCCGGTTCCCTGTTCGCGTTCCAGGTCGGCTACAAAGCGTTCCAGGTTGCCGATAGCCACGGGCTGCCCTTTCTTGGCCAGAATGCAGTTGCCCTCACACTGGAGTTCTTGGGGGCAGACCCGGCCGCACACTGCTGGGAGACTGTTTTTGTTCCAGATGTGGCGAATCGCTTTGGTAAATTCGCCTTCTTTGACGTACTTAATGAATCCGGGAATGTCCACCGAGACCGGACATCCCTTGACGCAGGATGGATTTTTGCACTGCAGGCATCGTTGGGCCTCCAGCATGGCCGTCTTTTCATCATAGCCCTTTGGTACTTCCAGGAAATTTCGTCTCCTGACCCCGGGTTCCTGCTCAGGCATGGGTTGCCTGGGAATTTTTTTCTCTTTTGAAGCTTTTTCCGCCATTATTTCCTCCATTTTTATAAGGGATCGCCCATGAGTGGCGCCCGCTTGCGTCGGCTTGGGTCAATGCCTGTCCGGTTTGCACGCCAAGGGCTGCGGCACAGGAACAGGATCGTTTTCATCCCATGCGGCATTCCTTGAGATATCTCTCGTACGATTGCTTCTCCTGCTCCTTGTAGGCATTGAGACGCTGAGAGAGTTCATCAAAGTCCACCTTGTGGCCGTCAAATTCGGGCCCGTCTACACAGGCGAAACGGGTTTCGTTCCCAACCGTAACCCGGCAGCAGCCGCACATGCCCGTGCCGTCTACCATGATGGCGTTGAGGCTGACCAAGGTTTTAACGCCGTATTCCTCGGTTACCTTGCAGAGAAACTTCATCATGGGGACAGGCCCGATGCCCACGACCAGCTTGATGTCCTCCCGCTCCAGGATGTCTTTGAGCACATCCGTGACAAAGCCATGATGGCCGTAGGAACCGTCATCGGTACATACAAAGAGTTCGTGGGAGGCCTTCTTCATCTCGTCTTCGAGGATGAGGAGGTCCTTGCTTCTTGCCCCGATCACGGCGTATACATGGTTTCCCGTTTCTTTCAGCCCGCGGGTGATGGGGTGGAGGACCGCAACTCCGGTGCCCCCGCCGACACAGACCACCTTCCCGAGCTTTTCCAAGTGGGTGGGCTGGCCCAGTGGCCCTATGATATCCTGAAATTTTTCTCCAACCTGAAGCGATTTGAACAGGGCGGTCGATTTCCCGACCACCTGGTAAATAATAGTGATAATTCCCCGTTCGGGATCCGAATCGGCCATGGTCAGAGGAATCCGTTCCCCTGTTTCGTTGGCCCTGAGGATGACGAACTGGCCTGGTTTTGCCTTGGCGGCTATCTTGGGGGCACTGATATCGTTCCGCACGACCGTGCCGTTGGCCATTTCTTGCCGTTTGAGAATTTCGAACATGGTGGACCTCCCATTTATTAGATAGAATCAGAACAGCGTGGCTTTAACACAGGGTTCAGGAGGGTGTCAAGAGAAAAGGGTCGTGGGAACTTCCTGTTTTTCAGGCAGAACCTTGGTTTCCCTTGACCCAACAAGGCTCTTTCACTAAAGTAAAGCAGGGATTAAAGAGGGGCAGCAGGCGTCCCTGGGGGGATGATTTCCAGTGGCACTTTTTGAGGGGCTTTAACAGCCGATTAAGGAGGGATGGAAATGAAAGCAGTATGGAAAAGCGGCGCAGGTTTTATGGCGCTTTTGCTGTCGGGGCTATTGGTACTGGCCGGGGGATTGCCTGCCCGGGCCGATGACGCTGCGGAAGCAAGGGAATTGGTGGAAAAGGCCAGGATGAGTCTCGAAGGCTTTGAGACCGCCAAGGAAATGGATGCATTTCGTGACCTGGTCAAAAAGGCAAAGGGAATCTTCATTGCCCCCCAGGTCCTGAAGGGGGCCTTTTTTGTGGGGGCCTCTGGCGGGAGCGGAGTATTTTTGGCCCGTGATCCAAAGACCGGGACTTGGGCCGGTCCCGCCTTTTACACCATCGGCGAGGCCAGCTTCGGCCTGCAGATCGGCGGAACCGCATCTGAGTTGGTCCTCCTGGCCATGAGCGAGAGAGGGGTTGCGGCCTTTCTGTCCAATAGCCTGAAATTGGGGGCTGATGTGGGTGTAGCCATAGGTCCGGCAGGGGCCGGCGCAGCCGCGGCCACGGCCAACCTCAGCGCGGATATCCTGAGCTTTGCCCGCTCAAAGGGTCTTTTTGGCGGCGTGTCTGTGGACGGAGCAGTAGTTGCCGTACGCGACAGCCTGAACCAGGCCTTTTACGGCAAGAAGGTCAGCCCCACCGATATCCTGGCCAAGCATGCAGTGGACAACAAAGCCGCGGCCGGGCTTATTGCCGCGGTCAAGAAGGCCTCCGGCGCCAGATAATGGAAACGCTGAGATCAGAGGCTGAAACCATCTTCAGGAGTGCGGTGGCGGCCGTAGATCCCCATGCGGCTGTGAGGCGTTTTGTACGGGTGAAGGGAAACAGCCTCTCAGTAGGGCCTGAAGCGGAACCAGTCAGAACATTCGACCTGGACCGGTTCGAACGTATATTTCTGGTAGGCGGCGGAAAGGCTGCATCCCCTATGGCAAGGGCCATGGAGGAGCTGCTGGGCACAAGGATTATCCGGGGGATCATCAATGTCAAGTACGGATTCGGATCAAAGCTCTCTGTGACGGAGACGGTGGAGGCAAGGCACCCCCTGCCGGATGAGAAGGGAATCCAAGGCACGGCAAAGATCCTGACTCTACTTCAGAGCGCTGGCGAAAGAGATCTCGTGTTTTCAATGATATCCGGAGGGGGTTCCGCGCTCCTGGTGCATCCGGGAGAGGGGATCAGCCTTCAAGACATGCAGGAGTTGACGCGGACTCTCCTTGAATGCGGGGCCGGCATCGACGAGATCAACACTCTCAGGAAGCACATATCGGCCGTAAAAGGGGGGCAGATGGCGAGGGCGGCAATGCCTGCAACCACCATCAATCTCATGTTGTCCGACGTGGTGGGAGACCGCATGGACATTATCGCCTCAGGCCCTTTTGTTCCCGACCACTCCACATTTAGAGAGGCCTGGGAGATCCTTGAAAAATATAATCTCAGGGATGTTCCCCGGAGTATCCGGGCCCGTCTCAAAGAGGGTATGGAGGGCCGGATCCCTGAGACGCCCAAGGCTGATGATCCTGCCTTTGCCCGGGTTCACAATCTAATTGTGGGAAGCAACATGCTGGCGCTGCAGGCCGCGGAAAAAAAGGCCGTGTCTCTGGGATACAACAGTCTGATCCTCTCTTCCATGATTGAAGGGGAGACGCGGGAGGTCGCCCGGGTCCACACCGGAATTGCCAAAGAGGTTCTGAAAACAGGAAAGCCTGTCCGGCCCCCGGCCTGTATTATCTCGGGCGGCGAGACCACGGTGACCATCCGGGGAAAGGGCCTGGGGGGCAGGAACCAGGAATTCTGCCTGGCTGCGGCCCTTGAATTGAAAGGCCTTCCGGACAGAGCAGTGATCCTGAGCGGCGGTACGGACGGAGACGACGGGCCCACCGAGGCGGCAGGGGCTATTGTGGATTCCCAAACTGTGGCCCGGGGGGAGCAGGCTGGAATGGCGGCGTCTGATTTCCTCCAGGACAACGA
>JAGHEC010000463.1 GCA_021159525.1 Deltaproteobacteria bacterium
GAAGGGTTTTTCTGACGCGAGTGCGGGGAGGGCAGGCGTCCCCGGGAGAGGAGTCAGTGAAGAGACCGGCCCGGAGGCCCGGAGCGGAAGAAAAATTCTTCTGCCCCGGCATTAGGTTCGCAGTTATCCCCCTAATTATTGAGGTGATACGTTTCGGATTTCGATATTCGGATTTTGCCTGAACAGGAGTTTTCGTTCAGGCACTAATTATTGACCTGATACGAAAGGACGCAAAGAGTGATTTTTTTGTTGTTTTCCGTTTAGAAGGACGGAAAACAACAAACTCGAGCCCTACGGGGGGCACAAATGAACACCAGGGGATATGTGGTGTTCTTCGGCCGTCCTCAAGCATCCCGGTAAAATCCGAACGGAGTTATTTCTTTTCTGCCCTCTCGGAGGTGAAACCCCTAAGCCGGGCAGGTCCCAAAAGATCATCTCCATTCGCGGAATGTCCTGGCTTAACATGACTGTCCATGTCTCTCCTGCCATTATCATGCGTACCTGGGAATTCGGGGAAAGCGACCTCATGGTCAGTTTCTTTACGCCCGAAATGGGGCTTCTCAAGGGGGTGGCCAAGGGGGCGAGAAAGAGCCGTCAGCGGTTTGCCAACTGCCTGGATCTTTTCTGCCTGAGCAGGCTTGAATATGAGCGCAAACGCGAGGGGGGCCTTTTTTCCCTCCATTCCGGCAAGTTGATGCAGGTTTTTCCCGGGGTGAGATCCGGTTTTTCTTTCCTGTCCCTGGGCAGTTATATGCTTGAGCTGACGGAAATCCTGTTCCCGGCAGGGGTCGCCGCCAGGAGGATGTTTGCATTATTGCATGCCGCATTGGCCGGCCTTGATGCGGAAAAACAGATCGACCGCTTGCGCATCCTCTTCGAGGCCAAGGCCATGGCGCTTGGCGGTTATGGATTCGACCTTGGCAGGTGCTGCGTCTGCGGAAGGATCTACCAGGGAGAGGGGAGAGCTGTGTTTAAACCGGAGACAGGAGGAATTGCCTGCCTCAAGTGCGGTCAGGAATCCATACGTACTCCCGGTCTGGGCCCGGCAGCGATTAAGCTCCTGCATGAGATGCAGTCAACATCATGGGATGCGGCTCAGGCCGAGCGCCTCAATACACAAGCCATGTCCGAGCTTAAACGAGTTATGAAACTGCATATCGAATACCGGATCGGTCAACGGCTGAAGTCAGCCGAATTCCTTGCCGACTGATGGCAGGGAAATTCCGCAGAAGGGAGGGGGGGTGTCCATTATGCATCGGTTAATAAAACCTGCGGTTGCAGTGATCGCAGCAGTGTTCTCACCCGGGTTCTCTGGTCTTCCTGCTGTTTACGCTCAGCCTCTTGGGATCGGCGCCTCCAGGGCGGCCCAACAACCTCAAGTGGGGGCGTTGTCCGCCCCGAACGGCAGGTTCGTCTTTGGTCAGATTTCCGGCTCCAGCAAAGATCAGTTCATGCTGGATACCGCCACAGGAAGGCTCTGGCGAATGGGAGAGAGCGGCAAGGTGGGAATATTTTTGAAAGGGGTGCCCTATTTGGACGCAGAAGGGGAGTGCACGTTGCTGCCGGACCAGAGCAAGGAGACCGACCCTCAAAAGTCCAAAAAGAAATAAAAGGACCGACATGGCCCCCGACGTGGCGCTCATTTATGTCAACCCCGCTCAGATGATGCGGCTGATCCACGGGATTGCCTACCATAAAGGCAAGCCTGTGGAAAGCAGCTTTTCCGGGAAGGCCGCATCCAGAACTACCTGCGCATGCTCTGGTGGAAAAAAATCCTGGAGTGGACGCCTCATCCCAGGGAGGCCCTGCACATCATAATCCGGTTGAACAACCGCTACGCCCTGGACGGCAGGGATCCCAATTTCTATGCGGGCATCCTTTGGACGCTGGTCCGGTACGACCGGGCATGGGGACCGGAGCGGTCCGTGTTCGGCAAGATCCGCTGCATGAGCTCCAAAAATACGGCCCGGAAATTCAATGTCGGCCTATGTATAAAGAAATATTCAGGAGATTCCTGAGGCCTGCCGCGGCATGCTGAGAAAGCAAAGCCTCCTTGAAAGGCAATCAATTGCAACACACCCATCGGCGATCACAATCTCAAAGGGGAGGAGCGGCCAATGAAGATATTTATGACCGGCGGCACCGGTTTTGTGGGGGCCAGCCTGACCCGGCGCCTGATCGAAGGGGGTCATCGGGTAACCGTTTTGACCCGAAAGGCCCCTTCAGGGTCTGACCGGCCGGAGGTCGAGGGCCTTTCCTGTTTGCAAGCCGATCCCACACTGGCGGGGGCATGGCAGGAGCGTGTCCCGGACCATGATGTTGTTGTCAATCTGGGGGGGGCCTCCATTTTCAGAAAATGGGACCGGAAATCCAAGCAACTCATCCGCAACAGCCGCATTCAGATTACGACCCGCCTGGTGGAGGCCCTGTCCAGGGCCCCCAAAAGGAATAGGACCTTTATCAGCGCCTCTGCCGTGGGATACTACGGCTTTCACAAAGATGAGGTATTGGACGAAGAGAGCCCGCCGGGAGATGATTTTCTGGCCTCGGTGACCCGTGACTGGGAGGCGGTTGCAGCCCGGGCCAGGGCATCCGGTGCAAGGGTGGTTATCTGCCGATTAGGGATCGTACTGGGAAAGGCCGGCGGCGCGATCGGCAAATTGGTTCCCCTGTTTCGAAAAGGCTTGGGCTGCCCTTTGGGGAGCGGTAATCAGTGGATGTCATGGATTCATCAAAAAGACCTGATTGACATATATCTCTTTGCAATGAATAGCAGGGATCTCTCAGGACCCATCAACTGCACCGCGCCCGAGCCGGTTACTAACAGGGAGTTGACGCGTGCCCTGGGCAAGGCCCTGGGGAAACCAGCGATCCTCCCTCCGGTGCCCGGTTTTGTGATCAAGGCCCTGAAGGGGGAGTTCGGCGCCACTCTGTTGGAGGGTCAGTGCGTGGTGCCGAAGCGGCTCCTGACTGCGGGATTTCAGTTTCGGTTCCCCAACATCGCATCCGCTTTCAGCAATCTTTTTGGCGAGGATCGGAGGACCGGCACATAAAAAGTTCCTTTGTCCTCTATGTTCCCGTGGCCCCGGCGTCAAGGAATAAAAGATTCCCGGTCAGGGTTTGCTCACAGGCCGCCATAGAGACCAGGCAGCGGCCAAGACGGGCGCCTGCGGTCTGCCCAATAGTAACAGCTCAATATTTAGGGGAAGCACAGCGAACGTACCGCCGGGGCAGGAGGATTTTTCTTCCGCTCCGGGCCTCCGGGCTGGTCTCTTGAGTGACTTATCTGCGGGGGACACCCGCCTGCCAACGCCGATTGAGCGTTCTTGCCAAGACTTTCGTCC
>JAGHEC010000197.1 GCA_021159525.1 Deltaproteobacteria bacterium
CTGATAAGTCACGAAACCGGGGACCCGCCCGAAGGGTGGGGTCTGAGTCGAGCGAAGCGAGCGAAGAAGTGACGGCGCCCTCCCGGCAGTCGCGTCAGAAAAACCCTCCTGCCCCTATTTATTGAGCTATTACAGGTTAATGTTGTTCTTTTTATATGTTTAAGAAATCATCTTAATAAGGGATGTCTATTTGTCAAAACCCGGCCATCCTCTTGTAACAGCGATAAAATTTTTTAATACGGTCTGATAATCAATTCAACGCATTGGACGGGGCTTCCATTGGTTTTTCTGGATCTTTACGGTTTTTGACATAGGGGAGACCCTGTTTGAACATGTTTTCAACCAAAAATGTGTAGCCGCTCCCAGGTACAGTTCAGACAGAATGTAATAGTAGTTTACGTATATTATTAATATCCAATGATATTTTTTCATTTCTGTCTTTGTCTCGTTCGATGCGTTTTTGCGCGTATATGACGGTTGAATGGTGTTTGTTGCCAAATGCATGGCCAATTTCCTGGAGTGACAGGTCTGTCAATTGTCTGCTGAGGTAGAGGGCCACCTGCCTCGGATATGAAAATGCCTTCGCGCGCTTTTCCGACAAAAGGTCGAGCCGTGAGATGTTGAAATATCTGGCTGTGATATCCTGAATGGAATGTATATCAACTGAATCTGGTGCACAGGGGGCGTTAATGATGCTCTCAGCCGCAAAGATGTCAATGGGATTTCGGTCGGAAAAAAAACGATCCTTCAGCCTGGCTACATGCTGTTTGAGGGTTTTCAGATTATCTGTGGAGTTTGCCAGGAAAAAGGCGACATCGTGGGGCAGCGGTAAGTTATGTTTTTTGGCCGTATGTTGGATGATCTTTACCTTTGTCTTTTGACCCGGGGGGTGGATTTCTGCTATGAGTCCTGATTCGAGCCGGGAACGGAGTTCGGGCATGAGGTTGTGGATCTTCCATGGAGGGCAGGTAGCGGCTGCGACCAACTGTCCGGATGAACCCAGATAGGTGTTCCAGAGCGCCAGCAGGTGAGCCTGGGCTTTCGGGTGAGCCGTTACGAAGTGAATATCGTCAATGAGAATGAAATCGGGGGCATGGTCTCGTTCCCAGAAACGGGGGACTGTTTCGCCGTTGTTGACGGGGCTGGAAAACGCGGTGAGAAGCTGACAGGCCGGTAGATATATGACACTTTTTCCGGGGTTGTTGTGGAGGACCAGGTTTCCGATGCCGTGCAAGATATGGGTCTTTCCCAGGCTGAGTTCGCTGTATATATAGAATGGGTTATAGGCCTCGCCGGGTCTTTCAACCACGGCGAGCGCACAGGTATAGACCAAACGGTTGCTGCCATCCTGGACAAAATCATCAAAAGTGGTAAGAGGATCTATCCCGTGATTCTGTGGGAGTACGGGGATGTTGACGAGTTCGGTGTTTTGTGTTTTTATGGTTTGCGCAGTATCGGGATATGTGAAGCGAATATAGGGGAGGGCGTTTAGATTTTCTTTGAAAAAGGCCTGAATCTGATTACGGTAATTGTCGTAAAGCCAGTCGGCAATAAATTTGTTGGGGGCCTCGATAACGGCCTCCCGTGCGTTTATTTCCTTGAGGGACGTCCCGGAGAGCCACGTCTGGAATTCCGTAGTGGAAACTCCTTTTCTGAGATTTGCCTTGATTTGATCCCATATGTTAGTTTTTTTTGTCATAGTAAGTAGTTAATAGATATTATGCCCATTCTTCCGAATCTCAATATCTTACCAAAAGCAAGGCATAATATCAATCAAAAACTGTTTTATGTGAAGGGGAAGAACTTATGAGTTATTCGATTGCCCTTGCCGGCAAGGGCGGTACCGGAAAGACGACAGTAGCGGGGATGCTGGTGAAGTATCTTGTAAAAAAGGGGAGAACACCGGTGCTCGCTGTGGACGCGGATGCCAATGCCAATCTAAACGAGGTCCTGGGTCTGGGGGTTGAAGAGACACTTGGGGACGCCAGGGAGCAGATGAAGACAGGGACGCCGAGCGGCATGACCAAGGATATTTTCATGGAGATGAAACTTCAGCAGGCGGTAGTGGAGGCGGACGGATTCGACCTGATCGTTATGGGGAGACCGGAAGGGGCCGGGTGTTATTGTGCCGCGAATACGCTGTTAACGCAATGTCTGGAAAGGCTGATCAAAAATTACGCCTCCATTGTCATGGACAACGAGGCGGGAATGGAGCATATGAGCCGGTTGACGACCAATAATTTTGACGCCCTCCTGGTGGTCTCGGATCCCACGCGTAGAGGCCTTCAGGCAGCCTTTCGGATTGTGGAGCTGGCCGATAAGCTGTCCTTGAATATTGCACGGAAGATGGTAATGGTGAACCGGTTCCGTGAAGATCAGGCCCGGGGTCTGGAAGAGGCCCTTGCAGAGTATCAGCTCGATTTTGTAGGGACCATGCCGGAGGATCCGGAACTCCAGGCATTGGACCTGGCCGGAAGGCCGACAAGTGATCTGGGTCCGGAGAATCCCGCGGTAGCCGCGGCTTGGCGAATATTTGACGCAATTATCACATAAAGAGCGGAGTAACCGTTCACGGGTGATTTTTGGTCAAATTTGGGATTGTCGCAATATCTCAATAAATAGGTGCAGGAGGGTTTTTCTGACGCTACTGCCGGGAGGGCGCCGTGTCTTCTTCGCTCGCTTCGCTCGACTCAGACCCGACCCTTCGGGCGGGTCCCCGGTTTGTCCTCGCTTTGCTTGGACTCCCCATCCTTCGGATGGGTCCCCGCTTTCGTGACTTATCGGTGGGGGAAGGCGCAGCTCGACGAAGTCGAGAATGCTAAACGGGCAAGCCTGCCCGCCATTGCCTTGTTACCCATGTTACTTCCTTCTGCCATCGCAGATCCACGGGACGAAAGTCTTGGCAAGAACGCTCAATTGGCCTTGGCAGGCGGGTGTCGCCCTCAGATAAGTCTCTGAACAGACCAGACCGGAGGCCCGGACCGGAGCGCAAGAAAAATCTTCCTGCCCTGCCACTAGGTTCATTGTTATCCCCCTAAGTATTGAGCTGATACACATAAAGGTAGATTCTTGGCATATATTGTATTTCATTCTTTGTCAGATACAATATATGGAAAGCGACTTTACCGGAAAAGAGGTTAAAATTACTGTAAAAAATTCTTGACAATGAATAGAGATTCATCTAATTTACTTCAAATAGCCTCCTTGGGCGAGGTATTTTTTTGTTCTATTTTTGTTATTTTTTTCACAAAGAGGCGTGCCGGGATGCAACTGCATGCTTTTTACTTTCAGTTATCATGGTTGGCGGCAGGATTGATACGGCCGCGCATTATTAACAACAGCATGGAAGAAGGAGGTAAAGACATTGGCCTTTGAAATTCCCGAACAGACCTATTCTGGAAAGATAGGGGAGACTACGGTCGGAACCGGCAGCGGCGCTGTGACCTTAGGGGGTCAGACTTCCTATCCATTCCATCTGTTTGAAGGGGATATGCCACATCCCCCGAGAATTGCGATGGAAGTCTGGGATTATGATCCGTCCGAAGAGTGGCCGGAAGCGGCTGTTGCGCCGTTTAAAGATGTCATTTCTTCACCCGAGGCGTGGGCGAAAAAATGTGTTGATGAATACGGGGCAGATATCATTGTGCTGCAATTGAAGAGCACTGATCCGAATGGCATGGACAGAAGCGCGGAGGAGGCTGCGGAGGTAACCAAGAAGGTTGTTGAGGCAGTGGATGTACCGGTTGTCCTGTGGGGTACGGCAAATAACCAAAAGGATGAAGAGGTCCTGAAAAAGATCTCTGAGGTGTGTGAAGGAAAGAATCTGGCATTGGGGCCTGTGGAAGAAGGCAACCATAAAGGTGTCGGCGCGAGCGCCCTGGGTTATGGCCACACCGTGGTTGCCTCGTCCCCTATTGACGTGAACCTGGCCAAGCAACTTAATATCCTGTTGGGGAACCTGGGAGTTCAATCCAATAAGATTATTGTTGATCCCACCACCGGCGGTCTCGGATACGGGATGGAGTATTCCTACTCGGTTATGGAGCGGATCATGATGGCCGCCCTGACCCAGGAGGACGATAAGCTCCAGATACCCATGATTACCAACCTGGGAAACGAAATCTGGAAATGCAAAGAGGCCGGCCTGCCCCTTTCTGAGATGCCCACGCTGGGCGACCCGGAAAAGAGGGCCATCCTTATGGAGTGTGTAGGGGCGGTTTGTTACCTTCTGTCCGGGTCTTCGGTATTGATATTAAGACATCCTGAATCGGTTCGCTTGACCCGTTCATTTATTGACCTTTTGAGCAACGGCGGAAGTGCGAGCGACATAGAGGCGATATCAAAGCGGTTAGCGCTGGAAGAAGGCGATCTCACGGCTATTTCGCCTGCTCCGAATCTGGATTTCGGTGCTGCAGAGGCGCCTGAACCGGAGAAAAAGGCGGCCAAGCCCAAAGCAGAGGCCAAGCCGGCGCCTGCTCCCAAGAAAGAGAAGAAGGCAGAGGCCAAACCGGAGCCGAAGGCGGCGCCGCCAAAGGATCCGGTGGATGTTGCGGCTGAAAACCTGGGTATAGACCTGGAAGCCCTGTTGAAAAAGCGCGGCGCCAGTCGCGAGGATATCAGGCATACAGCCGAAAAACATGGCCTTTCAATCGAGGACGTTCTCAAAAAACTAGGAGGATAAGACGATGGCTAAAGATCTTTTTGCGGAAGAACCCAAAGATCTATTGAGTTCTACCTCAAGTGAGGAGGAAGAGGCCAAGACTAAGCCCAAAGCCGATGCAGAAGCTGCGGCCAAGGCAGAAGCTGCAGCCAAAGCAGAGGAAGAAGCCAAAGCCAAGGCAGAGGAAGAAGAAAAGGCCAGAGCAGAAGCCAAGGCCAAAGAAACCGAGGAATTAAGGGCTCTCAGATATAAGCGGGCTCAGGAAAAAGCCAAACACGAGGCCGAGAAAAAGGCGCGCGAAGCCGAGGCCTTTGCCGGGAGACCCAAAACGCCGGCCGCTGAGCAGTTTGATCTCGTGGACAAGTTGACTGCCAATATCAACCGTATCCACAAGCGGATCTAAACAGAAATCTGCAATTGGAAAGAGGAGGAACCTCATAATGGCGACAGAAGAAGTCAAAAGTAAGGTGGTTGCAGTTAAAAAGAAGGCTGCCCAGCCCCCCAAGCCTGAAGATCTGGCTCTGGACCTGGCAAGCCAGGAGATGATTGCGAGGTCGAGGGAGATGGAGGTCGAGACCATCTTCGATCGGGCTCAGAGCATGAAGCCCTGTAACATAGGGGCACAGGGAACCTGTTGTAAAAATTGTTCACAGGGGCCTTGTCGGCTGCCTCTGCCCAAAGGCGGGATTCAGGGCAAGGATACGCGGAAGGGGTTGTGCGGCGCGACAGCGGAGACGATTGCCGCCAGGAACTTTGCCCGTATGGTCGCAGGTGGAGCTGCTGCCCATTCTGACCATGGCCGTGGCGTTGCGGAGACCTTCCTGGCTGCTGCGCGCAAAGAAACCGACGATTACCATATTAAAGATACCAAGAAGCTCCTGGAGATTGCCCCGGACTTCGGCGTGGAGACGACTGTAGAGGGAGAAAACGGAGAGATACTGGATCGCGATATTGATGAGATCGCCGTGGAAGTGGCAGAAAACGCCTTGGCTCAGTGGGGACAGCAGGAGGGCGAGGTCTGCACGATCAGAAGGGCCCCGGCCAAGCGCTATGAGCTGTGGAAGAAACTGGGCGTGGCGCCGAGGGGGATCGACCGCGAGATCGTGGAGATTATGCACCGGACCCATATCGGGGTGGATCAGCATTATGAAAATCTGGTGGAGCAGTGCAGCCGGGCCGCGATTGCCGATGGTTGGGGCGGTTCCATGATAGCCACGGACCTGCAGGATGTCCTGTTTGGCTGCCCTTACCCCGTCAAGAGTCAGGCCAATCTTGGCGTTTTAAAGGAAGACCATGTCAACATCGTGATCCACGGCCATGAGCCGCTCTTGAGCGAGATGATCGTGCAGGCGGCCGAACTCCCGGAGATGGTGGAGTTAGCCAAGTCAAAGGGCGCCGAGGGGATCCAGTTGAGCGGGATCTGCTGTACGGCCAATGAACTTTTGATGAGGCATGGAATACCACTGGCCGGGAATTTTTTGCAGCAAGAGCTGGCCATTGTCACAGGTGCGGTAGACGCCATGGTGGTGGACGTACAGTGCATTATGGAGAATATCGCAAGTGTGGCACAGTGTTTCCACACCAAGGTGATTACCACCAACCCCAGGGCCAGGATCGCGTCGGGCGAAACCATCCACATCGAATTTGATGAACACACGGCCTTTGAAGACGCCAAGAAAATCGTCCGGGTCGGGATTGAGAACTTCCCCAATCGGGAGAAGGAGGTTATTATCCCGGACCAAACGAGTGACCTGATTGCGGGCTTTAGCTACGAGGCCGTCAACTATCACCTGGGCGGGACCTTCCGGGGATCTTACGTGACCCTCAACGACAACATTATAAACGGCCGCATACGGGGTATCGGCGGCGTGGTTGGGTGAAACAACGCCCGTACCTCGCTGGATGCGGGGCATGTCGCCGTTGTCAAAGAATTGATCAAGCATGATGTGATTGTACTGACCACGGGGTGCAATGCCATTGCCTGTGCCAAGGCAGGGCTCCTTACCCCGGAATCGGCTGCTGTGTATTGCGGACCCGGCCTGGCCGAGGTCTGTGAAACCGTGGGCATCCCGCCGGTATTGCACATGGGGTCCTGCGTGGACAACAGCCGGATCCTGATGGCTGCCACCGAGGTGGTGAAGGCCGGGGGCCTGGGGGAGGACATCAGCGATGTCCCGGTTGCCGGTTCAGCGCCCGAGTGGATGAGCGAAAAGGCCATCAGCATCGGACATTACTTTGTAACCGCCGGCGTGTATACGGTCTTCGGCGTCACCATGCCCGTGAGCGGGTCGCCGGTATTCGAAGACTACCTGTATAACAAACTCGAAGGGCTCTATGGCGGTATGTGGGATCTGGAGGTGGATCCGATCAAGCACGCCCACAAGATGATTGCCCATATCGATAAGAAGCGGAAGGCCCTCGGAATCGATAAGGCCCGCGAGAGGGTCCTCATGGATATGGCCGACCGGCAGAAGCTGGAGGCGGCGTAAATCGAAATACACCTCTTAAGAAGGGAGGACATGCAAGATGTCAAAATTAGTAGCATTTGCTGCCATTCAGGGCGCTTACAATATTGTATCCAAGGTTGAAGGAAAGTATCAGCAGGCCCTTGAAACCTATGGCGGAAGCCAGAAGCTGGAATTTCCCAATACCGCTTATTACCTGCCTATTATCTATTCCCTTACCGGGATCAAGGTCACGGACCTGGATTCTGCAAGACGACCCCTCGAGTTTGCGCGGAGCCTGTTGCCCCCGCACGTCAAAAGGACCTGTCATCTCCCCTATTTGGGACCCCTGCTGGACGCAGGCATGGCCGCTATCTTCGCTGAAGAGATCTTTGAGGCCATCCGGTATGTGGAAGACCCTGATTTCTATCAGCCCGAGGTCGAAGACCCGGATGTGGACAACGGCAAGATCTGGCTGGGCGCCGCAGACGACGCCATCATGCGAAAGCGGGGCGTGGAATTCGTGGACGGGACGGCGCCCGGGTTTGCGGCCATCGTGGGTGCGGCCCCGGATTCGGCCACTGCTAAAAAGATGGCCGAAGAGTATCAGCTCAAGACTATTTATGTGTTCATGGCGGCCAATCAGAACGGGACCACCTTTGCGGAACAGCTCGTGAAGGAGAAGGTACAGATCGGTTGGAACACCCGTCTGGTACCCTTTGGACCCGATATATCGTCCGCGGTCTTTGCCCTGGGCTTTGCGAACCGGGCGGGCATGTCATTCGGGGGGGTTCAGCCGGGCGACTACAAGAAGATGCTGGCCTATCAGAAAAACCGGATCTTCGCATTTGTAAATGCCCTGGGCGAGGTGAATGCCGAGTGGGCCGCCAATGCGGGCGGATGCGTGAACTGGGGGTTCCCCACGATCGCCGACACGGACATTCCGGAGATCCTGCCCACCGGCGTGTGTACCTACGAGCACGTGGTGGCCAATGTGGGCTACGACGAGATGCCGCAGAAATCTATCGAGATCCGCGGTCTCAAGGTCAACATCACGGAGATTGATATCCCGCTGGCCTATGGTCCCGCATTCGAGGGCGAGCGGGTCCGGAAAGGCGACCTCTACATAGAGATGGGCGGAGGCAAGACCCAGTGCACCGAGTTGTGCAAGATGGCCGATATGAAGGAGATCGAGGACGGCAAGGTGATCGTGGTAGGGCCGGATGTGACCGACTGCAAGAAGGGCGACAAACTGCCCTTGGGGATATTTGTGCAGGTGGCCGGCCGCGAGATGGAGGCTGACTTCGAGCCCATTCTGGAGCGTCAGATCCATCACTTGATCAACTATGCCCAGGGCGTGATGCACATCGGCCAGCGCGACATCTCTTGGATTCGTGTTGGGGAAGCGGCCTTTGAGAAGGGGTTTACCCTCAAGGATATCGGGACCATCCTGCATGCCAAGTTCCATCAGGACTTCGGGAGCATCCTGGACAAGGTACAGGTAACCCTGTACACCAACAAGGAAGATGTGGACAAGCTCACCAAGACGGCACGGGCAGAATATAAGACCAGAGACGAGCGGGTGGAGAGCATGACCGACGAGACCACGGAAACCTTCTATTCATGCACCCTGTGCCAGTCATTTGCGCCCAGTCATGTGTGCGTGGTGAGCCCGGAGCGTACAGGGCTCTGCGGGGCCTACAACTGGATGGACTGCAAGGCCTCGTATGAGATCAATCCGACCGGACCCAATCAGCCCGTGAAAAAGGGCGAGGTCCTGGACCCGGTCCTGGGTCAGTTCAAAGGGGTGAACGAGTTTGTGTACAAGGCCTCAAGGCAGACGGTTGATCATTATAACTTCTACAGCGTGGTACATGACCCCATGACCACGTGCGGATGCTGCGAATGCATCTGCGCGGTCCTGCCCGGGTGCAACGGCGTCATGACGGTCCACCGGGATTACTCCGGCGAGACCCCGTGCGGCATGAAGTTCACGACCCTGGCCGGCGTGATCGGGGGCGGACAGTCTACCCCTGGATTTGTCGGTCATGGCAAGTTCAATATCACCCAGCGCAAGTTCATCATTGGCGATGGGGGGCTCCTGCGCATGGTCTGGATGCCCAAATCTCTGAAAGAAGAGATCAAGGAGCGCCTGGACAAACGGGCTGCGGAAATGGGGGTCCCGGATCTTTATGATAAGATCGCAGATGAGACCGTTGGCACGGACGAGGAATCGGTCTTGGCGTTTCTCAAGGAAAAAGACCATCCCGCGCTGAAGATGGACCCGATCGTCGGGTAGTGGAATAGAGAAAATTCATTTTTGGACCCGGCCAGACGCAGATCGCGCAAGGCGCCGGCCTGAGGCGGATGCGTCGCACCGGGTTCTCACAGATGAGGAGTAGATTATGGGATTAACTGGAATTCAGATATTTAAGCTGTTGCCTAAAACGAACTGCGGGGAGTGCGGGGTGCCTACCTGTCTTGCCTTTGCCATGAATCTGGCCGCGGGCAAGGCGGAGCTGGACAGTTGCCCGTATGTGTCGGATGAGGCCAGGGCCCAGTTGGCAGAGGCCTCTGCGCCCCCGATTCGGCCCATGACCATAGGGGCCGGCACAAGGGCGTTTAAGACCGGCGGCGAGACGGTTATGTTTCGGCATGAGAAGACGTTTTGCAACCCCACCGGCATAGGGGCCCTGGTTTCATCGGACATGGATCCGGCTGCGTTGGACAAGAAGTTAAAAGAGTGGAACGCCCTCCAATATGAAAGGGTGGGCCTGAACCTGAGACCTGAGCTGGTGGCCCTTAAGGATGTGGGCGACGCAGATGCATTTGCGGCTGCTGCCAAGAAGATTGCGTCCGAGAGCGAGTTCGGTCTGGTGCTCATGACGGAAAATGTCGATGCTATGAAGGCAGCGGTCGAGACCTGCGCGTTTAAAAGACCCCTGCTGTATGCCGCGACCGCGGCCAACGCCGAAGATATGGGCAACCTGGCCAAGGAAAAGGGACTCCCGCTTGCGGTCAAGGCCGGGAATATGGATGAACTGGTGGAACTCAGCGACAAACTGACCGGAATGGGCCTTAAGGATCTGGTACTCGATTCCGGGGCCAGAGAACTCAAGCAGGTCTTTCAGGATCAGGTGGCCATCCGCCGGGCCGCGCTCAAGGCAGGGAACAAGTCGGTGGGATTCCCCACCATAGCATTTCCGTGCGAGATGGCGGGCAATCTGGACATGGAGACCCTCATCGCGTCCCTGCTGATCGCCAAATATGCCGGGATCGTGATCCTGTCAGATTTCAAGGGCGAAAGCCTCTTCCCGCTTCTCTTGGAGCGGCTTAATATCTACACTGATCCGCAGCGGCCCATGACGGTTACTGAGGGGATTTATGAAATCGGCGCGCCGGATGAGAACTCCCCGGTCCTGGTGACCACCAATTTCTCGTTGACCTACTTTATTGTGAGCGGTGAGATTGAGGGGAGCCGGGTCCCAAGCTGGCTGTTGATTTTGGATACTGAGGGTTTGTCTGTCATGACCGCGTGGGCGGCCGGCAAGTTCTCCGGAGATGTGGTCGGAATGTTTGTGAAGAAGTCCGGCATTGCGGACAAGGTAAAACACAGAAAGATCATCATCCCGGGCTATGCGGCGTCCATCAGCGGCGAAATGGAGGAGGAACTCCCCGACTGGGAGATCCTGATCGGTCCCAGAGATGCGTCTTTGATACCCAAGTATCTGAAAGACATGGCAACGTAAAGTTGAGGCCAGGGTTTGGAGCTCGGATACCCCGGGGTGTTGGGCTTCTTCCTGGCCCGCAGGCAACAAGAGACCTTGGTCTCTGAAGAAACCATAAAAGAGGGAGTGTGTCCATGTTATTGATCGGAGAAAATCTGAATGTTATCAACAAGGTGATTGGCAAGGCCTTTAAGGAAAAAGATCCGGGCCCTATTGCCGCAGAGGCCAAGCGCCAAAAGGAAAAAGGGATGGACTGGATCGACATCAACTTGGGACCTGCCAGGAAAGGCGGTCCTGAACTCATCGAGTTCGTCGTCAAGACCGTCCAGGAAGCCATTGGGGATACGCCCCCGCTATGTCTCGATACCTCGAATATTGAGGCCATGGAAGCGGGTCTTGCCGTTCACAAAGGCAAGGCCATTATTAATTCCATCATGTGTCGTCCCGAACGGTACGAGAAGATGATCCCCTTAGCGGTGAAGTACAAAGCCAGCATGATCGCCCTCATGTGGGGTCCGGAAGGGCTTCCGAGAGACGAGCACGAGCGGGGCGCCCTGGCTGCGGAATTGATCTACGCCGCCAACGAGGCAGGCGTTCCCAACGAGGACATCTTCGTGGACGGTATTGTTACCCCGGTGAATATCCAGCAGCCGCAGGCAATCAGCCTGCTCGCATTTCAGGAGATGCTTCAGGATATGTTCCCGGGCGTCAAGTCTACGTGCGGTCTTTCCAATATTTCCAATGGGCCGCCGGACCACCTTCGACCAATCCTGAATCAGACATATATGGTCATGCTGGAGCGGAAAGGCATGTATTCCTGTATCGCCGATGCCTACGACGATCAATTGATAGCCATTGCCCGGGGCAAGCGGCCCGATGTGGTGGAAATTATTCACAAGGTCATGGATGGCGAGGCGGTGGATACGGCCTCCCTTTCAAAGGAGTTGCTCGATTACTACAAGACGGCAAGGGTTATCTTAGGTGAGACCCTTTATTCGGATTCGTGGCTTGAACTGTAACGATTCACTATTGGACGTGAAATGGGCCTTCCCGGAGCGGCCTGAGCGCCGTGCGGGAGGGCCTATTTTTTCAAGGAAGGAACTTATCAGCTCAATACTTGGGGGGATAACGGTGGACGTAGTGGCGGGGCAGGAGGATTTTTCTTCCGCTTCGGGCCTCCGGGCTGGACTCTTCAGTGACTTATCTGCGGGGGACACCCGCCTGCCAAGGCCAATTGAGCGTTCTTGCCAAGACTTTCGTCCCGTGAATCTGCAATGGCAGAAGGAAGTAACATGGGTAACAAGGCAATGGCGGGCAGGCTTGCCCCTTTGGCATTCCCGCATTCGTCGAGCTGCGGCTTCCCCCACTGATAAGTCACAAAGATACGGCGCCCTCCCGGCAGTCGCGTCAGAAAAACCCTTCTGCCCCCATTTATTGAGCTGTTACAAAAATCCTTTGTGTGCTTTGTGCCTTTGTGTGAGATATTTTGGTTGCGGCCATCCGCCTTGAGAAGTTTGTGAAATGGTACCGCAAAAGAGCGACGCCGGCAATCGGTAAAACGCAACCCGTAAATCCCAGGGCGGCCAAAAGGCCCTGCCGCGGGTTTTTCATTGACTTTTGACCTGAGCCGGCGTACATGTATGCCCAATGTGTGGGCAAGGGATAGCGCTGGACCATTCCGGCGGGGATTCCTTGAGACCCTGAAAAATGCTCTGAATATGAGAAAACTGCTTGACATTTCTTTAATAAGTTGTTAAAGAGACCTCTCGGAAGCAGTGGCGGCGTTTTATCCGACAGCTTATGTGTAGAGCCGCTTAAATCCAGACAGAAAGGAGGCGATGGTTTTTATTTTTGTTTCAAGAGTCACTCGGTTGAGAAGAAAGATGAACTTACACATTTCTTAGGAGGAAAGAGTAATGAAGAAACTATTTGTACTGGGAGTGGCAGCCCTGCTGTTGGTCGCCTTCAGCGTACCGGCAATGGCGGATGTCAAGATCGGCGGCATTATCTTTACGGATTTCTATTACCTTGACAGGGACAAAGATAATTCGATTAGCAAAGGTATGGGGCCCGACTCTTTCACCAACACGGCCATACAACTCCCCAATATTACCCGACTCTATGCCAGGTGGACCAACGAGGACAATGTTGGGATGTATATTGAGTTTGGTCTGGGCCAGAGCGGCGGAAACACGATCAAATCCTCATCTACCTCAGCCGGCATCCGACATGCGTACGGCTGGTGGGATGTTAACCCCATGTTCCAGATCCTGGCTGGGCACTCCACCACCCCCTTTTCACCCCTGAACCCGTCACAGCTTTTGGGAACCAGATCGGGAAGTGTTAACATCATCGGCGTGGGTTACGGAGACTTCTACTCCGGGCGTTTTACACAGGTTAGAGGCACCTTCAAGTTCGGTAAGGCCGCACGGCTCGAGATCGCCCTGGTCGACCCGAACGGCACCTTAGCGGCAGGCAAATACGGTCCGTGGAATGGTGCAGAGGGTACAGACTATCAGACCAACAGCACGATTCCGCGGTTTGACATCAGCGTTCCCCTATATTTAGGACCGGTTCATCTGTATCCCGGTTTTCTGTATCAGTACAGGACAGTAGATAGGCTGGGTACGGCCAATAACGGTGTTGACAACAGCATCAATACCTACATCGGGACATTGGGCCTCAAGATGGGATTCGGGCCTTTCGGTATTGCAGCGGAAGGAAACTGGGGTGAAAACTGGGGCAACACCAGAGGTCTTGCTGGCACAAGCCCGTCAGCGGGCCTTTCGAGCGCCAGGCTCATGAGCGACAACACGATTGAAGATGCAGAGACTTACTCCTTCTGGATTGACCTTTCCTATAAGTTTGGTCCGGTTACTCCCCACCTGATCTATGGCCAGCAGAAGTCCAAGGTGAAGGAAGACATAGGTCTGTCAGACATTGAAGCAAAGAGCCAAATGTACGGCGTCAGCATTCCTATCGACCTGGCCAAGGGCTTCCGTGTAAGACCGGAACTGATGTGGTACGATGACGGCGATTCCACTATTAGTGGAAAGAAAGTCGATTACGGCAAATACTTCATCGGCGGCGTCCAGTTCCAGATCACATTCTAAACACAATGTAGCCAAGGGCCTTATTCGTATAGCGCCCATGTTGAACCAAGAGCCTCCTTTCCTCCGGTGGAAAGGGGGCTTTTTTGTGGCCTTCGCTCCTGACAGTCTTGCCGTTTCGTGCCACACTCCGAAATGGCAAGACTAAATCGGGCTGACATCCATAAATACAAAATATAGAGAGAATTCTGAATATCGATCTTCCGTATCAGCTCAATAATTAGGGGGATACCAGCGAACGTATCACCGGGGCAGGAAGATTTTTCTTCCGCTCCGGGCCTCCGGGCTGGTCTCTTCAGTGACTTATCTGCGGGGGACACCCGCCTGCCAAGGCCAATTGAGCGTTCTTGCCAAGACTTTCGTCCCGTGGATCTGCGATGGCAG
>JAGHEC010000346.1 GCA_021159525.1 Deltaproteobacteria bacterium
CCTTGTTACCCATGTTACCTCCTTCTGCCATCGCAGATCCACGGGACGAAAGTCTTGGCAAGAACGCTCAATTGGCCTTGGCAGGCGGGTGTCCCCCGCAGATAAGTCACTCAAGAGACCAGCCCGGGGGCCCGGAGCGGAAGAAAAATTCTTCTGCCCCGGCACTAGGTTCGCAGTTATCCCCCTAATTATTGAGGTGATACAAGATGCCTATGACTGCCATGTTGCCCGGAACCAATGCTGAAAGGAATATCTCATGCAACGATTCACCCTGAAACGGGCCATTGCTTTAAGAGAGAATCTCTATTGCCGGGAGTGCGGGGCATGAATCTACTGCCCTGAGATGAACGTGAAATGGAAAAATGATCAGGGCGAAGAGGTTGAATGCATTGCAGGAGGCTGTCTGAAAAAAGACGGGAAAGGGGATTCCTTTAAGCGCCCTGAATGTCGCTCCCGGTGTTATGTGCATGAGTAGCCGGCGACCCGGCAATGTAATAGAGGAACGAAGTGATACTTATATCTGACAATATTCACGTGATGAATCCTAAGGTAGCGAAGGCCATGAATGATATGGATACTAAGCCTATCCGGGATCTCGCATCTCGGATCAAAAACTCAGGGGCAAATATTATAGACATAAATCCGGGGCCTTTGCGCAAGGATTGCAGCAAGATGATGGCATTCTTGATAAATTCGGTCCAGGATGCAACGCATTTACGACTCTGCTTAGACACCCCAAACCCTGAAGCAATAGAAACAGGCCTGACAATCTGCAAGGACAAGCCGATTATAAACGGTTTTTCCCTTGAACCCCATAAGATGGAAAAGATCCTCCCCCTGGCAGTGGATTCTGATGCAGAGACAGTCGGATTCCTGCTGCACGCGGACGGCAAGGTTCCCCGAAGCCTTGATGAAAGGTTGGCCCTTGCCTTCACCCTGGCGAGAGAGGCGAAGAAGGCCGGGCTGCCTCCTGAAAGGCTCATTATTGATCCTATTGTTGTCCCGATTTCCTGGGAGGACGGAACCGCCCAGGCCCGTGATGTGTTGTCATGTATCAGGCTTTTGCCGGATCTTTTGGGGTTTCCGGTAAAAACCGTGGTAGGTCTTTCAAATCTGACAAGCGGTGCGGGCGCCAAAACCGCCTCCCTTCTGATCGAGGAGGCATATCTTGCCATGCTGGCTGAGGCCGGGCTTGACATTGTTCTCTTGAATGTGCTCCGAAAGAGGAGCGTAGCAACAGCATTTATTTGTGACTCCATTAAGAATTCCAGGATCTGGTCGTGGGCAGAACATGATGTATGGTTCCTCAACACATGATTCGGCGCCCTTTTTTCTTGACACGGGGAATAATTTGATATAAAAATTTTTATGGGTAGTCCGCTTTGTTTGTGCGTATGCGCAGACAGGCACGACAAAAAGGGAAGACGGTGAAAATCCGTCGCGGACCCGCCGCTGTAATCGGGGACGAACACCGCATGATGCCACTGTCAGACACTCAGTGATAAGCTGAGTGCCTGATGGGAAGGCGCGGTTAGTAGGGTGATCCGTAAGCCAGAAGACCTGCCCATAAGAGATAGCGTGATGTTTTGACCCTCGAGGACTGGGGCTAAATCCGCGTTAAATGAGGATGAAAAACGGCATCCCCGTACCTATGAAATCAGGTTCGGGGATTTTTTTTGGATTCCATTTCATGAATTGGAGTTTAGATCTTCCGCCAAGGGCAAGGTGTTCCTTCATGGAAAAAGAAAAACGAAAAGGGCTCGAAAGGAGGTGATGAAACATGAGAACAGGGGTGATTCTCTACGTCGTCGGCGAGGAGGGTCCGTATGACGACCTCGATATGGAAGAGGCGGTGAGAAAATTAGACATCAAGGCCGACAGGGTGGAGACTGTTTTTGGGAGGTCGCCCCATTTTGATGTTATGGACGCCTGGTGGTCCCTTACAGCAAAAGGAATGAAGGAAATCATTTGCAAGATAGCTGAAATGGTCAATGACTCGGAACTCAGGCTCACGGGCCGGGAGCTTCGATTGTGTGGATGAAATGAAGCAGGAAACTAAAGGAGGAAAGAGTTTATGAGAGTAATGAAGAAGTTGAGGTTGTCTTGCATATTGACAATCTCAGGGTTTTTTCTTTTGACAAGCAGTGGTTTTGGATACGAGATCAACGACAAACTGTCCATCGGGGGCATAATTGCCGGGGAATGGCAGTATCAGAGTATCAGTGATGCCCCCGACTTTGATAGCGGGGGGAGGGGTGCCCTGGTTTTCCAGCCTGAGATCAGTTTTACCCCCACCGAATCGGATGAGGTCTTTGCCAAGTTCGGATTCGGGGCAGGAAACGGCTTGATGGAGGAGGGCGAATCCCCTTTCATCTTAGCGCCATGGGCGGCAGATGTGCAGGATGACTATAAAGACATCAGCGGCAGAAACCGCGACTACCTGCTCACGGCCTGGTACAAACATACTTTCACCTTTGGCCAAGATCATACCCTGGGGCTTACCGGTGGTATTATCGACGCATGCGACTACATGGATGAAAACGCCTTTGCCAATGACGAATTCTCCCAGTTTATGAATGAAGCGCTGGTAAATGGCCCCAACGCGTTTTTGCCCTCCTATGACATCGGTGGCGCCATAGAGTGGGAGATCGGAGCTTTTTCCGTGAAAGGGGTTGCCATGGCCTTAGGGACAAATGATGGAGACCCTGATGAACCATATACTTTTTTTGGAATGCAGTTCGGCTACACCGTAGACTTCGGTCTGGGTGAAGGAAACTACCGCTTGATTGTTGATACTACGAGCAGTGATTTCAGCAATGTGGCCGGCACAAAAAAGGAACGGCTGAGTTGCGCAATGATCTCCTTTGACCAGCAGTTAGGAGAGATCTTGGGGGCCTGGATCCGGTTCGGCTGGCAGGATGACGAGGCGGCCATTGATTACAAGGATATCTATACAGGTGGCTTAAACATCAGTGGAAACCTCTGGGGTCGTGAGTCCGACAATATCGGAATCGGTTACGGCCACCTGAGAGGCGGTAACCTGGAGGTGGACCACACGGATGTATTTGAGGTCTACGGCAGGTTTGGTCTGACCGACATCTTCGCCATTACGGCAGACGTGCAGTACATGAAGGACTCCATGAACGTGGAGGACAGTCCGGATGGATGGATTTTCGGGCTGCGGGCGACTGCTGAATTTTAGCGTATTTAAAGTTGGCCTTAAGTTACTCTCTCCTAAGGCCGGGAGGCGGGGCTTTGTTTCCGATTGGACAAATAGCCCTGCCTCTCATTTTTATATTAACACTTTAATCTAAGAGGAGAATTTTATCATGAAAAAAAAGGTTTATCCGGAAGTTGCGTACTTTTAGTTTCAAAATAGAGCATAGCACAGGGGGGATATGTTGTTTTGTCCGGAGTGACCGGGGTAGAGCTTCCTCTTTTTGTGACTTATTCCTGGGGTAACTGCA
>JAGHEC010000165.1 GCA_021159525.1 Deltaproteobacteria bacterium
GACCATAGGCCGTCTCCTGGAAATGATGCCGGCCGCCTGGGTGGAGAAGTGCTACATGCCCTGGCGGGACCTCCTGCCCCAGCGGTTTCGGGTTACCAATTTCCCGGACAAATGGCAGAAGCTGGTCAAGCTCATGGACCGGGTCAGCGTAGAGGACCTGTATCGCACGTCCATCTGTTACTGGTCAGAGTATGATCTGAAGGCCCTTTGCGGGCGGAGACCCGCAACAACCCAGTTTGAAGAAACCTTTTTGGAGACAAAAGGCTGGCCGATCCTTTCCCGCCTCATGCGGGTGGACCAGAAAACCTATCTGCCGGATGCTATGCTCACCAAGGTGGACCGGGCCAGCATGGCCTTCGGCCTGGAGGTGAGGGTGCCTCTTCTGGACCATCGCGTGGTGGCGTTAACCTCCAAGATCCCGGACACTTGGAATTACAAAAACGGGAAGGGAAAGTTTCTCCTGAGAAGGCTCCTGGCGCGGTATGTGCCCGAGGCCCTTTTCGACAGGCCCAAAATGGGGTTCGGGGTCCCTATTGACGACTGGCTGCGGGGCGATCTGAAGGACCTGATGCTGGATTACCTGTCTCCGGCGAGGCTCCGAAAAGAGGGACTGTTCCATCCAGGGCAGGTGGAGAAAAAGATCCGCGAACACCTGTCCTTCAAGGCCTATCATCAGTATCGGCTGTGGGCGCTCCTCATGTGGGAGATGTGGCGGGAGCGGTGGCTTGTTTGAGAGGAATTACGCCCCTGCATGCTCGGTTATTTTTTGCACAGTCCTTTCAAGAGATTGGGTGTCTTCCATATTGATTCGGGGAACAGATGGATCAATATCCTTGATCATGTTGGTCAGGACCTGCTTGGGACCCAGTTCTATGAACAGGATCTCCGGCTTGCGGACGATCCGCTCGACCGTGCCTCGCCAGTTGACCACATTGAAGATCTGATCATAGAGTTCCTGGCGTATGTGGATGGGATCCACAATGGCCTCTGTGCTAACATTGGCCAGGATCGGCCTGGAGGCGATCTCCATTTCGCATTTGTCCAGGTGTTTCCTGAATTTGTCCGCTGCAGGCTTCATGATGGGCGTGTGAAACGGCCCTTCCACCTTCAACATGGTTGAGAGAACGCCTTGCTTTTTCAGGACATCTGCCATCTCGGAAAGGCGCTTCTTGGACCCGCCCACGACAATCTGGTTTCTGGTATTGTTAAGGGTGACATAGACCCCAAAGTCCTTGCACAATGCGCAAATTTTATCGTTATCGATAGGTTTCTTCTTGCTGACCACAGCCATAAGCCCGGCCCCCGGGTAAGAACTGCCCCATTCGGTCATGAGTTCGGCCCTTTTGTGGACCAGGCTCAGGGCCGTCTTGAAATCCATGGCCTCGGCTGCCAGCAGGGCCGTATATTCGCCCAGACTGTGGCCGGCAAGCAGAGAGGCCTTAAACTGAATGCCCCGTTCGTTGCATGTCTCCTTCAGGACCCGGTAGCAGGCGTAGCTCATGGTAAGTATGGCAGGCTGGGTGTAAATAGTCTTGTTCAGATCGGCCTTGCGGATAAATTTTCCGAACATGTGCTTTTGAAAACACAATTCAGCCATGTCATACCCGAGGACCTCGGAGGCCTCATCGTAAACATCCCTGACCAGCGGGAAGTTGTCGTACAGGTCCTTTCCCATGCCCACGTATTGGGAGCCCTGGCCAGGAAATATCAATATGGTTTTCTTCCGTATGGTCATTTTACTTCATTCATAGGGTTGTTCCCTGCCGGCTCTTCCCCGTTGCCCCATGCCTTGCGAGTATATTATTCTTGACAATACGAGGGTTTCAAATATGATAGGCCCTGAACATAAAATTTTTTCATAGCAGCCTTTTCACATTTAATCAACCGTAAAATCCGCATCATTCTCGGGGAGAAAGCGTCCATTGCATTTCAATTGTTAATCTTAAGCCGAGGGAGATCTCTGAATGGACATTGAACACAAGATAAGGGAGCTGGAAGCCAGAAACCTTGAGGCGGAAACAGGGGGAGGCCGGAAGCGCATTGAGGAACAACACAAGAAGGGAAAAATGACCGCCCGGGAGCGGATCGAGTATCTTTTGGATAAGGGGAGCTTCGAGGAACTGGACAAGTTTGTGGTCCATCGGTGCCAGGACTTCGGCATGGACAAGAAGAAGATACCGGGGGACGGCGTGGTCACCGGCTACGGGACCGTCAACGGTCGCCGGGTCTTTATTTTTTCTCAGGATTTTACGGTATTCGGCGGTTCCCTGAGCGGGGCCTTCGGTCAGAAGGTCTGCAAGGTCATGGACCTGGCCCTCAAGAACGGGTCCCCCATGATCGGGCTCAACGATTCCGGGGGGGCCAGGATCCAGGAGGGGGTCATGAGCCTTGCCGGATACGGCGAGATATTCAAACGGAATGTCTGGAGTTCGGGGGTGGTGCCCCAGATTTCGGTCATAATGGGGCCGTGCGCCGGGGGCGCTGTCTATTCGCCTGCGCTCACGGATCTGACCATTATGGTGAAAAAGACCAGCAACATGTTCATCACGGGGCCTCAGGTCATCAAGGCGGTGACCTCAGAGGATGTGTCGGCCGAGGACTTAGGGGGGGCCATGGCCCACAACACCAAGAGCGGGGTGGCCCACTTTGCCGAGGACACGGATCAGGCGGCCCTGGACCGGGTCAGGGACATCCTGTCTTATCTCCCGCAGAACTGCCGGGAAAAGGTCCCGGAAGTGGAATGCACCGATGATCCCAACCGTACCGAGGCCTTTCTGAACACGCTTGTCCCCACCAATCCCCGGCTCCCCTACGACATCAAGGATATTATTCGGGCAATCCTGGATCACAACCGGTTTCTGGAGGTGCATCAGCACTTTGCCAAGAACATGGTAGTGGGATTCGGGCGGCTCAACGGCATTTCTGTGGGTATTATCGCCAACCAGCCCAAATTTTTAGCCGGGTGTCTCGACACCAAGGCCTCGGTCAAGTGCGCCCGCTTTGTCCGCATGTGCGACGCCTTCAACATTCCTACCATTACCTTTGTCGATGTGCCGGGATATCTGCCCGGGGTTCAGCAGGAATATGACGGGATCATCAAGCATGGGGCCAAGATCATCTTTGCCTATTCAGAGGCCACGGTCCCCAAGATTACGGTGGTGACCCGAAAAGCCTACGGCGGGGCCTACATCGCCATGTCGGCCAAACACCTGGGCGGCGACATCAATTTTGCCTATCCCACCGCGGAGATTGCGGTCATGGGGCCTGAAGGGGCGGCTAACATCATTTTCCGGAAAGAAATTGCCGAGGCAGAGGATCCGGCTGCAACGCGGGAAAGACTTGTGGAGGAATACCGTAACAATTTTGCCAGTCCGTTCAAGGCCGCGGAACTGGGATACACAGACCACATTATCTTTCCGGAGAAGACCCGACCGAGGTTGATCCAGGCCCTGATGATGCTGAAGGGCAAACGGGAATTTCTTCCCGAACGCCGGCACGGGAATATACCCCTGTAGGCGGGGGGCAATCGCCCGCGTAAACGCGCAAAGAAAACGTCTTGGCTCAAAAAGGCATCTCGCATATGAGATGCCTTTTTTGGGTTCAATCCGGGATATTCAGGGTCTTTAACGTAACATGCGTGTCCGCTTTTCCCAGAATGCCTGCTCTTTCTTCCTCCAGTCAGGTCCCCCGAATTTGTGGTCGTAAAAATGCCCGAGTCTCTCAAAGACCTTGATCCATGCGCTCTTCTGATTTTCCTTTGCCTCTATCACATCGGCCACAAAAACGGCAATATCATTTATCTTATCCTTGGGTGCGTAATAGGAGGCCCCCTGTTCAGCCGACTTCTTGAGGCTTTCTTCAGACAGGGCATGGGCCGTCAGCATCAGGGCGGGGATTCCCCGTTGGGTGGCGATGGCGAGCAGGTCAAACCCTTTCACGCCCATGATGTCCAGGATCGCCGCCTCATACAGATTTTCTTGAAGGAGTTTTTGCCCCTCCTCAAAGGTGGTGGCCGTGTCCAGCTTGCACATTTTCAGAAGCTCAGCCAGTGTATCAAGAATGTCCTGTTCATCGTCCACGATCAAAATGCGCTTGCCGCTGATGATTTTTTGGGGGTCCATTGATATCCCTTCCTGTCGGTTGTGAGGGCTGAAAGATCTTTTTGACTTCATGGGACAAGACCTTTCCCATTGTATTTTTAGGCAATTCCTTCACAAACACAATCTCCTTGGGGCATTTCCAGGGATGCAGGCGCTCCCTGCACCGGGTCTTAACATCCCCTGGTGTAAGCCCGGAACCTGCCTTTGCCGCCACGGCCGCAACCACCTTTTCACCCCATTGTTCATCCGGGATGCCCACCACTGATGATTCCAGCACATCGGGCAGTGCGTTGATGATGCCTTCAATCTCCTTGGGGGAGATGTTTTCGCCTCCGGAGATGATGATGTTCTTGCATCGGTCGGTCAAATAGTAATACCCGTCCGCGTCTACCCGGCCCAGATCGCCGGTCCTGAACCATCCATTTTTAAAGGCCCGGTCCGTCTCCTCCGGCTTGTTCCAGTATCCGGGCGTCACGCCGGGACCTTTGAGCCAGATCTCGCCTTCCTCACCCGGGGCCACTTCCTTCAGGGTCTCAGGATCAACGATCTGCACTTCCAGGCCGGGAAGGGGCAACCCTATGGCGCCGGGCTTTCGCACCCCCCTGAGCGGATTGGAAAAGTTCATTCCGGTCTCGGACATCCCCTCCCGTTCTACTGGTTCCTTTCCGAATATGCGGGCGATTCTTTCAAAGTCCTTCGGCAGGAGGGGGGCCGATCCGGAGGTCCATAAGCGCATGTGTGAAAAATCAAGCCTTCTATCTCCCACCTCGTCCATGAGCTTGCCGTACATGGGGGGGACGGCCATAAACACGGTGCATACGTATGTCCCGGTTTTCCGGGTCAGGAGGTTTAGGACATGCTCAGGGGAAAAGCGATCCAGCATAAGCACATGAGCGCCTGCTATCAGAGCCGTGTGCAAGGCAAAACAGAGGCCATGTACATGAAACAGCGGGAGGGCGTGGCACAGGACGTCTGTTTCTGTTATTTCCCATATATTGATGATATTTTTCGCATCATGGACCAGGTTTCTCTGGGTGAGGATGGCCCCTTTAGGTTTGCCTGTGGTCCCCGAGGTGTAGATGATGAGTCCTGGATCATCGGGTTCGACCTGTTCACCGGGCGGATTATCCGCAGCGGACTGGATCAGGTCCAGGTCTTGATATGGTTTGTGGTCGGGGATGGTGATGGTAGGCAGGCGC
>JAGHEC010000067.1 GCA_021159525.1 Deltaproteobacteria bacterium
ACTTATCTGCGGGGGACACTTGCCCCCTCCGCATTCTCGACTTCGTCGAGCTGCGGCTTCCCCCACTGATAAGTCACAAAGAGACGGCGCCCTCCCGGCAGTCGCGTCAGAAAAACCCTTCTGCCCCCATTTATTGAGCTGTTACCCTGTTCCTAAGCTCCTTGTAATTTTCAATCAGCTTCACCGCCTTTGAACTGTCCATGCCCCCGTAAGTTTCCTGATTCACCGTTACCACAGGGCCTGAGGCACAGCATCCCACACAACGGACCGCCTGCAGGGTAAAGAGAAGGTCATCCGTCGTCTCCCCTTCCTTGACATGCAGTTTCTCGGACAGGGCATCCATCACCCGGCTGGCCCCCCGCACATGACAGGCAGTGCCGGTGCAAACATTGACGATAAATCTTCCCCGTGGCTCCAGGCTGATGGTCTTGTAAAAGGTGGCCACACTGTAGATGAGGCTTTCCTTGACGCCCAGCCGCTCTTTCAGAACCGGGATTACTTCCCGCGGCACATAATTGTATATGTCGCTGATATCCTGCATAATCATCAACAAGGCCTCGGGGTTTCCGGAATACCGGTTGATGATCGCATCTATCTCTTTAAAGTCTATGTCGATCGTTTTTTCCATTCTCGTTGCCCAATTCTCAGACGCCTGTCCGGATCATTGCCCGCCCGTGAGCGGGTAACTCGTGACAGGACAGTTTTCAATGCAACTGCCGCAACCGGTACACAGATCCCCACGGATGCTGCGGGCCCGCTTTCGGATTTTTACCTTAAAATTGCCTGCAGAGCCTTCCACGGCCTCAAGGTCCGCATAGGTGATCAATTCAATGTTCAGATGCCGGCCGACCTCGACCAGTTTGGGAGAGATGATTCACATGGCGCAGTCGTTGGTGGGAAAGGTCTTGTCCAGTTGGGCCATGGCCCCGCCGATGGCAGGCGATTGTTCCAGCAGATACACATAAAAGCCTGAATTTGCCAGATCCAGGGCCGACTGCATCCCTGCAATCCCGCCCCCGACAACCAGCACGGAGCCCTTTACCTCGCTTGACATGGGTGATCTCCTTTTAGGTGGATGTCCATTCCCGAAACCCGGAAACAGCGATTACATTGTAACTATATTGTAGCCATTTTGCAACACTTTTAACACGAAAACAGGTCAGAGGGGCCGGAGCTTAAAGGGTAATAACTCAATAAATAGGGGTAGAAGGGTTTTTCTTCCGCTCCGGGCCTCCGGGCTGGTCTCTTGAGTGACTTATCTGCGGGGGACACCTGCCCCCTCCGCATTCTCGACTTCGTCGAGCTGCGGCTTCCCCCACTGATAAGTCACAAAGAGACGGCGCCCTCCCGGCAGTCGCGTCAGAAAAACCCTTCTGCCCCCATTTATTGAGCTGTTACAGCTCATACTTAAAGGCTTGCAGACAGACCGGGCCGCCTTCCTCTACATTCACGTCACAACTGCCCGATATCTTTCCGGATCTTTTTGCGGTAGCAGCTCACAGATCTCTCATTGAACATGATCATATCCAGTTGCCGGGTATGGATCGTCAAATAACCGATGACCCTGAGGCGCTGCTCCATTGTCTCCCGGTCCTCAGCTTCCAGCCGGGCGGTGATGTGGTCCTTCCGCACGGTTGTCCTGAAACCGTGTTCTTCCAGAATGTCGCCAACAAAGAGTGCCCTTTTATGCCGCCTCTCGTAATCCGCAGCCCCGCCCTTGAACTGGAAGCTGACATAGTTCTCGCTGGAGCGCTCGCTCACCAAGGCCTCCACGCTGGAAAAATGAAACCCCAGGCGCGAGTAAAGACTGCAATAGTTTTTTGAGATCATAAAATAGTTACGGTTGGCAAATTTGGAACGAACCGTGGGCAAAAGGGCCTGGTTGGTGGTGGCCTGGAACAAGACCGAGGCAAATCCCTTTCCGTCAACCGGGGGAGGTCCTTCCCACGGAACTGCAATGATCCCTTCCCACAAGGCCAGCATGGGGATGGAAACAATATTTTCTATCCGGACGTACTTGCCTCCCACCTCTTCTCCAAACCCATCGTCCAGGTTCAAGACCCACCACTGCATGGGCACGTCCACTACAAGCTGTTTGCTGGACCGCTCCGGAAAACGATGGCGCTTGCCGAAACGGAACATCTCATGCACGGCCTTCTCGTGGGAAAAGCGGGTGATGTCATGAAAGCTCCGGCAGTTCCTGGGGGAAAACTCCGGTGAATCGGGGTCCAGGAGGTTCAGGGGGACAATAAACCGGGCGGCCCCCCTGAGGGCTTCATAGACCGGGCTCCCTTGCATAAGATTTCTGGAGGCCTCCCTCTTTTCAAGCAGGGACTCGATCCTACCCTCGTATACCCGCCTGGAGTCAGCATCCACAGTGACTGTTTGCCCGTTCTTCAGCAGGTTCAGTGCCCCTTCAACCCCAAAAAGCCCGGGGATGCCGAATTCCCTCGCTACATTGGCCAGGTGACCGGTCACGGCCCCTTTTTCCGTAATGATTGCCGCGGCTCGGCTGATGAGAGAGGCCCATCGCGGCAGGGCCTGCCCAGCCACCAGGATCGCCCCTTCAGGAAACCGCAGCATATCCACATCCTTTGTTACCCTGAAAACCGGGCCTCCCGCAGTTCCGGGGCTTGCTGCCACGCCCCCCTCGAGGATCACCGGCCCAGGGGCTTCCTCCATAGATGTCTCCAGATCGCGCCCTCCCAACCGATCTACCTGCTGGAGGGACCGGCACTGCAGAAGGACAATGGTGCCGTCCTGCTGGATTGCCCATTCCATATCCTGGGCCACGCCGTAATGCGCCTCTATTTTTAACGCAATCCGCGCCAGCTCCAGGGCCTGATCATCCTGCAGAGAAGGAAGTTCCCTTTCTTCGCCGATATCGTCTATACGGCAAACCCCTGCATCCGGATAGGACACATACTTTTGCTCTTTTACGGCGATCTCCTTCCTAATGATCTTCATGGGCGTCCGGCGGGATACAATGAAGAGATCCGTGCTCGAACTCCCGTCAACCACCGACTTTGGCAGCCCCCATACCGCATTTATGACAACGGCATGGTCGCGAACATTGAGCGGGTTCCTGGAATAGAGGACCCCCCCGCACACCGGGTCCACCATGCTCATACATCCCACACACATGGCCACGTCCTCGTCACGGATGCCCCGGTTCAAACGATAGGCCATGGCCGCGAGGCCGTACTTGCTGGCCACGATCTCTTTGTACACATCCAGGATATCGTCACTGCAGACATTAAGCTCCGAGAGATACTGGCCGGCGAAGGAGGCACCCGCAAAATCCTCGCCTAGGGCGCTGCTCCGCATGGCAACACGGATCCCCTTTCCGTCCGCTTCCTCCAGACACCGATATGCCTCCATCACCGCCTCGCTCAGATCGTCCGGGACAGGGGAGGCAATAATCAACTGCCGGATATCCGCTCCGAGGGCGTGAAGCTGATCCAGCCGATCCACATCCGTGGCCTGAATGCGCCGGTCTATCTCGGATTGAAGGTCGTTATGCTCCATGAACCGGTAATAGGCCCTGGCGGTAATGGCAAATCCGTTCTGCACCCGCATGTTAAGCTGATTCCTGATTTCACCGAGGTTGGCCATCTTGCCGCCCACCTGGTCCGCCATCTCCTTGTCTATGGCATCCAGGGGGATGACCAGCGGCCCCTGTCTTCCCGTGTCTGGATGGGCAAGGCAGGGATTGATCTCTGACTGGATGGCCTTAAAACGTTCATAAAGGTCTTCATATTTGGACGGAGCGATCTCATTCAGATTTTTGGCGACCTGCCACACTGCGGTGGACACCGCGGTGCACCGCGATCGAATGAAGTTCATGCCGAAAGGCCGGGTCCCCTCAAGGGCCTGCTCAATCTCCGTCATGATCTCGAGGGCCTTGTTGTTAGCATTTAGAAGGAGCTTGAAATGATGATACCGCACCTTGAAGTCGTGGCGGATGGCCTCCGCATCCATGGCGGCCTCTTGGTCGCCTTTTGGAAAGAGACTTTTGATTGCGCTGAATATACGACCCATGGGTTCTGTATGGTCCCTCATTGCTGATTGGAGCAAAGCAGGGTCCCCGTAGTACCCGAGATCCCTGGCGCCCGTACGGCAGGGCATGTTTGCGTTGTATCACCTCAATAATTAGGGGGATAACTGCGAACCTAGTGCCGGAGCAGAAGAATTTTTCTTCCGCTCCGGGCCTCCGGACTGGTCTCTTGAGTGACTTATCTGCGGGGGACACCCGCCTGCCAAGGCCAATTGAGCGTTCTTGCCAAGACTTTCGTTCCGTGGATCTGCGATGGCAGAAGGAAGTAACATGGGTAACAAGGCAATGGCGGGCAGGCT
>JAGHEC010000302.1 GCA_021159525.1 Deltaproteobacteria bacterium
GACTTATCTGCGGGGGACACCCGTCTGCCAAGGCCAATTGAGCGTTCTTGCCAAGACTTTCGTCCCGTGGATCTGCGATGGCAGAAGGAAGTAACATGGGTAACAAGGCAATGGCGGGCAGGCTTGCCCCTTTGGCATTCTCGGCTTCGTCGAGCTGCGGCTTCCCCCACTGATAAGTCACAAAGAGACGGCGCACTACCGGCAGTCGCGTCAGGAAAACCTTCCTGCCCCTTTTCATTGAGCTATTACGTTTTGAGCCGGTTGAGTTTATGGGGTCAGAGCCCGGACAGGCTAATGCTTTGCCTCTGCCTCCATGTCAAATTGCAAAAAAGCGCCCAGTTTTGCAGATGCGGGTTTCGGAGAATAGGTCTTCGGCTGGGTCCCCTCAATGAATGATTGAAAAACGGCATTTCGGGAATGGGGCCCGGCCAGGAGCCCGGTCTCTGTATCGATCTTGGCAAAGACAACCCGCTGAGGGACCTCGAAGTCACTTACCGGCTTTCCCTTCAGGACGGCCGACATGAAATAGAGCCAGATGGGGCTTGCCGCCCTTGAGCCGGTTTCTCCGTCGCCCATCTCCCTTGAATCATCATATCCCACCCAGACCCCGGTTACCAGATGGGGGGTATATCCCAGAAACCATGCATCCCTCAGGTTGTTAGTGGTTCCGGTCTTGCCTGCGGCCGGTCGTTTAAGGGCCCTGATCCGCCATCCGGTTCCCTCGGTGATGACGGCCCTCATGAGATCAGTCATGACAAAGGCGGTTTCACTGGAGATAACCTGACGGATTTGGGGCTGGTTTTCTTCCAGGACCAGTCCGTTCCGGTCAACCACCTTTTTTACAAAGATGGGCGTCGCGAGCATGCCTGCATTGGCAAAGACCCCGTAGGCCCGGGTAATTTCTAAGAGAGAGACCCCTGAAGATCCCAGGGCCAGGGAAAGATCCGGGGCCAGCTCCGAGGCAATGCCCATTTTTTTGGCATAGGCAATGGCGTAATCTATGCCGATCTGCTTGAGTATCTTTATGGTCACAACGTTTCTGGATTTTGCCAGGCCGGTGCGGAAGAGTGTGGGCCCGTAGAACTTTTCTTTATAGTTATGAGGCTTCCAGGTCTCTCCCCCTGTGTCGGGGGCCGGGACATAGGGGGCATCTATGATGACAGTGGCCGGGGTCATGCCCTTGTCGAGGGCCGCCGCATAGATCAGAGGCTTGAATGCGGAACCGGGCTGCCGGCGGGCTTGAACGGCCCGGTTGAACTGGCTCTCTTTGAAGTTCCGGCCCCCGATCATCGCCTTGATCTCGCCTGTTTCAGGGGCCATGCAAACAATCGCTCCCTGGACAAGGGGGGTCTGCTCCAGGGAGACCTCCCAGTCGAAACGCTCGGCCCGCGACCCGGGTTCAGGGTCTGACTGCCCGGACTGTAAGGCTTCCTTGGGCATATCCAAGCCCTTCAGAAGACGAACCAGAATCAGGTCGCCGGGGGTTAATGCCTTAGACGGCCTCCTGATTTTGGCCTCGTAGTAGGGGATCTCCTTGTCAGGCTTTCGGGCCCATTTCATGTCACTCAGGGGCAGGCGGGCCATTCCATTGTTCAGGCAGACGACCGCCATCTCCTTTTCATCATCCACCCGGGTGACGAGGGCCTTGACTGTGGCCCCGACTGTAAGGGGGCTTGAAAGGGCCTCCCGAGCGGCCTCCTTTCGGAAATGCGCGGCCTCGCTCTCAGACAGATGCCTGAGAGGCCCCCTGTACCCCTCCCTCTTGTCCAGTTCTGCAAGACCCTTGATAAGGGCCTTTCTGGCAGCCTGCTGCATGTCCAGATCCAGGGTGGTGTAGACCTTGAGCCCTCCCCGGTAGAGAAGGTCCCTGCCGTATCTCTGGAGGAGATATTGCCTGACATGTTCGGTGAAATAGGGGGCCCGCTCGAAGGTGTTTTTTACATCGGAACGGATTACGAGGGGGGCACTGCAGGCCGCGTCAAAGGCCTCAAGGCTGATGAGTCCTTCATCCAGCATCCTTTGAAGGACATAGATCTGCCGGGCCTTGGCTCGTTCAAAATGGTCCACAGGCGAATATCTGGCCGGGGCTTGGGGCAGACCCGCCAGAATAGCCGACTCGGCCAGGGTCAATTCTTTGGCAGGCTTCCCGAAATAGGTCCTTGCGGCTGCCTCTACCCCGTACGCGCCCTGACCCAGATAGATCTGATTGAGATACAGATAAAGGATATGCTCTTTGGGAAAGGCCTTTTCCATCTGTATGGAGAGGATGGCCTCCCTGACCTTTCTGCGGTAGGTCCGCTCCACATTTTTGAGCAGCAGCGATTTGGTGACCTGCTGAGTGATGGTGCTCCCCCCCTGCGTAATCCTGCCGCTGGTCAGGTTTTTTGTAAAGGCCCGTAAAATGCCCTTCAGATCCAGGCCTTCGTGTTCAAAAAAACGGGCATCCTCTGCGGCCACAAAGGCATTGATCAGGTGATCGGGCATCTGATCCAGTGGGATGACGATCCGTTTTTCTTCCCACAGCCGCCCGATCAACCGGCCGTCGCTGCTGATTATCTCCGTAATGACCGGAGGCTGATATTGCCTGAGCGAGCCAATGTAGGGAAGGTTGCTGGACCAGACATACCAAAAATAGGCGCCCACAGAGAGGGATATGAAAACCGCCCCCAGAAGACAGCCAATTATGATTTTCAGCAATCGTTTCATGCCTGAATTCCGTAACCACATATTATCC
>JAGHEC010000183.1 GCA_021159525.1 Deltaproteobacteria bacterium
ACCGGGGACCCATCCGAAGGATGGGGAGTCCGAGCAAAGCGAGGACAAACCGGGGACCCGCCCGAAGGGTGGGGTCTGAGTCGAGCGAAGCGAGCGAAGAAGAGACGGCGCCCTCCCGGCAGTCGCGTCAGAAAAACCCTCCTGCCCCTATTTATTGAGCTATTACATATGATGATACAAAACAACACGGCGTTCTCGCTGCCACAAACGCCAGCAAAACGTTTGGTGTTTTATGATACAAAGGCCGGCGAAGTGCGAAGGAGTAGGCCATGAGATCCCGGAGAGTGTTCTCAGCTCTTGCCGTTTTAGGTATCCTCATTTTCTTTTCCATACCAAGAGGTGCCACCAACACAACAATACCCCTTTCACCGAATGAGCAGGCCTACCTTTCGAATAAAAAAGAGATCGTATTTGTAAGCCAGACCCGGTACCCTCCCTTTGAATTTGTCGACAAAAACGGTGAGCACACCGGCATGTGCATTGAGCTTGCCAGGTGGATGGGCACGGAGCTTGGCTTTAAAGCCCGCTTTATAAATACATCCTTTCAGGAGGCACAGGATGCCGTTCTGTCCGGAAAGGCCGATGTGCTCACCAGTTTTTTCTACAGCAAAAAACGTGACCGCCTTTTCGATTTTACCCACGTGATGTGGCAGGTCCCCGCCTCTATTTTTGTGAAGGCCCAGAGGCTGGACATAAGAGAGATTCATGATCTCTCCCATAAGCGTATTGCCATGCAGAAAGGGGATTATGCCAAGGAATTCCTCGAGTCCAGGAACATCCCTTTTGACGTGATCTATACTGAAAACTTTGCTGAAGCAGCAGATCTTGTCATCTCTGGGAAAGCGGATGCCCTCATTGGGGATGAAGAGATCGTCCTTTACCATGTCTTCAAGGACGGCCTGACCCAGGCAATTAAGAAAATGGGAGATCCTCTCTATGTGGGTAAAAACTGCATGGCCACCAGCGATGGGAATCGTGTGCTCATCGGCATTCTGAACAAGGGAATTGAGATGGCCCGGGAAAACGGCACCATTCACCGGATTACCCGGAAATGGCTCGGTACGCGCTATTCAACAGGGGAATCATCTTTGTTGCAATTTCTCCCCTATCTCTATGTTATTGCCGGGGGGACCATTCTGTTGCTCTTCCTGGTCTGGTATTGGAACTTCAGGCTCAGGCAGGAAGTGAGAAAAAGGACCAAGAAATTCTTCGAGAGTGAAACAAAATTCCGCACCATCTTCGACTCGGTTAACGATGCCATATTTGTCCATGACGTGGATACGGGAGCCATCGTGGATGTCAACCGGAAGATGTGTGAGATGTACGGTTACACAAGGGAAGAGGCCTTGGCGCTTGGCAGCAATGTCCCGCGATCTGACACACCTCCCTACACCCGGGAAGAGGCCATGGCCCGGATGAAAAAGGCCGCCGGGGGAGAACCCCAGCTTTTTGAATGGGTTGCAACGGACAAGACGGGGAGGAAATTCTGGGTAGAAGTTAACATGAGGCGCGCGAAAATCGGTAATAAGGAAAAGCTTCTTGTTGTGGCAAGGGATATTGATGAACGAAAAAGGTCCGAGGAAGCCCTGCGCAATGCCCGGGACAGATATCAAAATATCTTCAATAATGCTCTGGAAGGCATTTCTCTGTCGACCCCGGAAGGCCATCATATCAGCTCCAACCCGGCACTGGCCAAGATGTTGGGGTATGACTCACCCGATGACCTCGTGGGCAGTGTCAAAAACAGTAAAGAGCTATTCGTCGATCAGGAACGCCAGGATGAAATGCTTCGCAATATTCTGGAAAAAGAGCATGTTCTGGGGTTTAGGGCGAAATTGTACCGGAAAGACGGCCGCATTGCCGTGGTTTCCATAAATTCGCGCGGTGAATTTGATAAAGACGGAAGCCTCCATCACGTTGAATCTTTCCTGCAGGATATCACCGATCAGGTAAAATCCGAGGAGGCCCTTGCGTTGAGTGAGCAACGGTATCGCTCGCTTGTTGAGAATACGCTTGACGGCTATTTCATCTGCGACGCATCCACGGCGCTGTTTCTGTTTGTAAACCAGCGCATCTGCGATATTTTTGGCTATGACAGTGAGGATGCCCCAAGGCTGAAAGTCTTTGATCTCATTTCAAAAGAGGACCACGTTCGCATCAAACAACGTATCCAGGACCGTCTCGTTGGAAAAGTTCCGGCCCAGATGCAAGAGATCTACACCGCCATTCGGAAGGACGGCTCAACATTCCGGGCGGAAGTATCGGCATCCTTGGTGACGTTCCAGGGAAGAAACGCCATACAGGGTATTTTACGGGATATTACTGAAAAAGAGAAACTCGAGCGGGAACTCCTTCAGGCCCAGAAGATGGAGGCCGTGGGGACGCTTGCGGGCGGAGTGGCCCATGACTTCAACAACCTCCTTCAAGGCATTCTCGGGTATACGCAGATGCTTCTCATGTCGAGAGATGAAAAGGATCCGGACATTTCAAATCTTGAACAGATAGAAAGGGCGGCCAAGCGGGCAAGCGAACTTACCCAGCAGCTCCTCGCTTTCAGCCGCAAGGTGAAAAGCAGCTTAAGACCTGTGGCGCTTAATGAGGAGGTAGAGCAAGTCCGGAAACTTCTTGAAAGAACTATCCTAAAGATGATCGAGATTGAACTCCACCTAGAAGAGCATTTGGACGTCATCCATGCCGATCCCTCCCAGTTGCAACAGGTCATGATGAATCTTGGCGTGAATGCAAGGGATGCCATGCCCGACGGTGGAAGGCTGGTTATTGAGACGGGGAATGTGACCTTGGATGAGGAATACTGTAAAACCCATTCTGGGGCAAACCCGGGCAGGTATGTGCTCCTCAGTATATCTGACACGGGGTCCGGAATGGACCGTAAAACGATAGAACATATTTTTGAGCCTTTCTTTACGACAAAGGGAGTCGGAAGGGGAACAGGTCTGGGCTTGGCCATGGTTTATGGTATCGTGAAAAGCCACGAAGGATATATCATGTGCTATAGTGAACCGGGACAAGGAACCATCTTCAAAATATACTTTCCGGTCATAGAAGGAGATACAACACAGACTCAAGCGGAGGTAAAGAGGAAGAAACCAGTGCCAAGGGGTGGGAGTGAGACCATCCTGTTGGTGGATGATGAGGAAATGCTGCGGGACGTCGGAAAAGAAATCCTGGAAAAGTTCGGCTATACAGTACTGCTTGCCCGTGACGGAGAGAGTGCCCTTGATCTATACCGCGAAAGAGGGGAAAATATCTCCCTTATTATCCTTGACCTTATTATGCCGGGCATGGGTGGGAAGCGGTGCCTCGTCGAGCTTCTGAAGATCAATCCTGATGTAAAGGTAGTGATCGCCAGCGGGTATTCCATAAACTGTCATGCA
>JAGHEC010000012.1 GCA_021159525.1 Deltaproteobacteria bacterium
GCCGTGTGGTGACGTCCGACGCCGGTCTGACTCAGGCGCGGCTCACGCTGGTCGCGGGGGTCCAAACCGTTATTGCCAACGGGTTGAGGCTCCTCGGGATTGACGCACCAGAAAAGATGTAATCGCTCAATAATTAGGGGCAAGAGGGTTTTTCTGATGCGACCGCCGGGAGGTCGCCGTCTCTTGCCGATTAATCAACATCCGCCAAACAGCGCCACGTTTTATATGCACTATGGGCAAAAAGGAATCTGACGGGGGGAAAGAGAAAAAGAGATATCAAATCGAGGTGTCGCGCCTTTCTATATTTCTCTGGAGCGTGGCGCTCTTTTTTTTCATGGCATGGATTTTTGCCCTCGGCGTGTTTGCCGGAAGAGGTCTCCTGCCAGGGGTGGTCGAGACCATGACCGAATTAAAGGCCCAGGTCGCCAAACTCCAGCAGATGATAGCTAAGAAGGATCGGAACGAGCTGGAACAGATACGGAAACTGCAGAAAGATCCGAAATTTGCATTTTTTGACGAACTGTCGGCGAAAAACAACAATACTCGCAAATCCCCGCCACCACCCGAAAGGAAACCTGCCGCATCTTCCCGGGCGAAAAAAGCGGCCAATCCTTCCAAAGGGACGGCCAAATATGTGGTCCAGGTTGCCTCCCTGGAAACAGAGGCAAAGGCAAAAGACATGGTGGCCCGGTTGGCCCGAAAGGGTTATCAGGCCTATTTCTACAAGGTGTTTGTAAAGGGACGGGAATATTTTCGCGTCAGGTGCGGCATCTATGAGAGCAAAGCGGAGGCTGTTGCAGTTAACAGGCGTCTGACCGAAAAAGAAAAAATGAACGGATTTATCAAAAAAATTGAGGAAAAGTAAGGCGGAAGGTAATCGTTCAATAAATAGGGGCAGGAGGGTTTTTCTGATGCGACTGCGGGGAGGGCGCCGTCTCTTTGTGAGTTATCAGTGGGGGAAGCCGCACCTGGACGAAATCGAGAATGCTGCAGCGGCAACTGTCCCCCGGAGGCAAGTCACGCAAGAGACCAGCCCGGAGGCCCGGAGCGGAAGAGATCATCCTGCCCCGGCGCTGCATTTACTGTTATCCCCCGAATTATTGAGCTGATACGTTGGGTGTTTCAAATTTCGGGGGTTTCGGTCACGCACTATTGAGCTGATACAGCGGAGGCGAGGAGCTCCGCAATGACTCTGTTGCATTTAAGACAATACCCGGATATAACGGGGAACCATCATGATTGATCAAGGCAGCGCATCTCCCATCATCACTAAGGCCGTGGCAGCGGACATTGAAACTGTCCACAAGATTCTGAATTTATTTGCCGAAAAGGGCCTTCTCCTCCCACGTTCCTTGAGTGAGCTCTATGAGCGCCTCAGGCAGTATTTTGTGCTCAGGACCCACCCTGGGGGCAGGGTTTGCGGGGTGTGTGGTTTGGGCATCTGCTGGAAAGACCTGGCGGAGATACAGTCACTCGCCATACTGGAAACGCACCAAGGGAGAGGATTCGGCCGGAAGCTGGTAGAGGCATGTCTGGATGAGGCCAGATTTCTTGAATTGAACAGGGTTTTCACCCTAACATATCTCCCTGAGTTTTTTGAACAAATGGGATTCAAAATAATCGACAAGTCGCAGCTCCCCCACAAGATCTGGGCGGATTGCCTGAAATGTCCGAAGTTTCCCAATTGCGATGAGACCGCATTGATGCTTGAGCTCAACAGGTCCTCCGCATAAATCGAAAACAAGATCGTTCGTCAAGCGCAAGCGCGGTGCATCCCTGAAAGGAGGGTCATATGTTTGGCATGGGTATGCCTGAACTGATCATTATCCTGGTGATCGCCTTGATCGTGATCGGGCCTAAGAAACTCCCGGATCTCGCAAGGGCCCTTGGAAAAGGGATGTCCGAATTCAAGAAGGCGACCCAGGAGATCAAGGAAAATCTTAACATTGAAGACGAGCTGAAAGAGGCAAAGAAGGATCTCATCGATTCGGTCAGCGGCCTGGATAAGCCCGAAGAACCGGCACATCCGGGGCAATCCGAGGATAAGAAACCGACATATCAGGACTTCGACGAAATGCTGGACGACTACCAAAGCATGAAGGAAGAGAAGGAAACAGAGGCAACCGCCCCCACGGACGTGCCCGGCGAGCCCGCGGCGCCGAAGGACCCTTCGGAGACAAACCGGCATGACGGATGATGAAAAACAACCATTTTTAAGCCACCTGGAGGAGTTGCGACGCCGGCTGGCAGCATGCGCCATTGCCGTAGGGGTCGGATTTGCGGTTTCCTACGCCTTTTCTGAAAGGCTGTTTGAGGTCCTGATCATGCCGCTCAAGGCGGTCATGCCGGAAGGGGATCGCCTCATCTTCACCAACCTGCCTGAGATGTTTTTCACCTATCTCAAGGTGGCCTTCCTTTCGGGCATCCTGATGATGGCTCCCTTTATCTTCTATCAGCTCTGGATGTTTGTAGCCCCCGGCCTCTATCGGCATGAGAAAAAATATGTAATTCCATTTGTGATAACCTCTACCTTCCTTTTCGTAGGGGGGGCCCTGTTCGGCTATTTTATCGTCTTTCCATTCGGCTTCAAGTTTTTCATTGGCTTTTCCAACGAGTATGTCAAGGCGCTTCCCTCGGTCAAGGAGTATTTTTCCTTTGCCATTAAACTGTTGTTCGCTTTCGGCATGGCATTTGAGCTCCCTGTGGTTATCTTCTTCCTGACCAAAATGGGGCTGGTGACGCCCGATGTGCTACGCCGGAAACGGAAGTATGCCATCCTTCTCATCTTTGTTGCCGGCGCCATCTTGACCCCGCCTGACGTCATCACCCAGTGCATGATGGCAGGCCCATTGATCCTGTTGTATGAAATGGGCATCCTGGTTTCAGTAATAGCCCGAAAGAGAAAAGAAGAAAATCAACAGGCAGAGGAAGATGAAGGGACACCCTGAGCTGCAGCGCCTAATTGAGAAAGGATAAATGTAACAGCTCAATAAATGCGGGCAGAAGGGTTTTTCTGACGCGACTGCCGGGAGGGCGCCGTCTCTTTGTGACTTATCAGTGGGGGAAGCCGCAGCTCGACGAAGCCGAGAATGCGGAGAGGGCAAGCCTGCCCGCCATTGCCTTGTTACCCATGTTACTTCCTTCTGCCATCGCAGATCCACGGGACGAAAGTCTTGGCAAGAACGCTCAATTGGCCTTGGCAGGCGGGTGTCCCCCGCAGATAA
>JAGHEC010000361.1 GCA_021159525.1 Deltaproteobacteria bacterium
AGCCTGCCCGCCATTGCCTTGTTACCCATGTTACTTCCTTCTGCCATCGCAGATCCACGGGACGAAAGTCTTGGCAAGAACGCTCAATTGGCCTTGGCAGGCGGGTGTCCCCCCCAGATAAGTCACTGAAGAGACCGGCTCGGAGGCCCGGAGCACAAGAAAAATCTTCCCGCCCCGGTGGTACGGTCGCTGTTATCCCCCCAATTATTGAGCTGATGCGATTTTCTCATATCAGTGTATCAGGGAGATCTCAAGACCCCGTGAACGGTTACAGATTTTCAAAGCGGTTGCCATGAGCAAAGGACCAGGCCGCAGATGCCGGCATCATAGTACGCGTCTGAGGGTCTCGATAAATCTCCGGTTTTCTTCAGGCAGGCCTACACAGATGCGAACGTAGTCCGCAAGCCCATAGCTGTCCATGGCACGGATGATGACCCCTTCCCTGAGCATGGCCTCGTAAACCCTTTTGCCGCCCCCCGGGACCTTGATGAGAAAAAAGTTGGTCTGGGTGGGAAGATACTCAAGGCCGATTTCATCAAGCCCGCCATACAGATAGGTCAGCCCGTCCCGCACGGTCTCGAGTGTCTTGGCCACAAATACCTCATCGTCCAGGGCGGCCGTTGCCCCTGCCTGGGCCAGGCTGTTTGCATTAAAGGGTTGTCTTACCCGGTTCATATAGTCGATCATCCACTCGTGACCCAACCCGTATCCGATCCTGAGTCCGGCAAGACCGTAGAGCTTTGAGAAGGTCCTCAGGAAAAAGAGGGAAGGATGTTCATCCAGCATCCTCAGGGTATCCGCGGCGCCGGCAAGGCCGCTGTCTGTCACAAATTCAATATAGGCCTCGTCCAGGGCCACCACCACATCTTCAGGAACCTGCCTCAAGAACCTAAACAGGGCCTTTCCCGAAAGGGCCGAACCGGTGGGGTTGTTGGGATTGTTGACGAATATCAGGCGGGTATCCGGTCGGATGGCGTTCAGTATCCCATCTAAATCGACAGTGAAATCGCAAAGGGGCACAGAAGTCATAATACCCCCGGCCCCGGTTACGATCTTCTCGTAAACCAGAAAGGTCGGAAAGGCCTGGACCACGTGGTCGCCTTCCGATAAAAATGTCCTGACCAGCAATTCTATCAGTTCATTGGATCCGTTTCCCAAAATGATGCGATCCAGAGGGATATGAAGTCTTTCGCTTAATTTGGATTTAAGGTAATAGCCGCTCCCGTCTGGATACCGGTTGAGACCCCTGAGACGCTCTTTGATGGCCTGGACTGCCAGGGGGGAAGGACCCAGTGGATTTTCATTGGAGGCCAGCTTGATAGACCCGCTGATGCCCAGTTCCCGTTCCAGTTCTTCAATCGGCTTGCCGGGGGGATAGGGAATGAGCCCTTCCACCCCCTTTCGAACCCGCTTCTTTTTCATAGCTCCCGCTCCTTTTTGGATGGATGCACCTTGCCGGACGCTGAAGCGCGATTTCTCATTCAATCCGTTGACATTTCTTAAAACCCGCATCATCGGGGAAGGCCATTCGCGCCCCCCAAACCGGAAAGGCTTTGCCCCCGCTTATACAGAAACGGTATTTAAATGTAAACGGGTCATGCGGACCTGGAACCTTATTTTTTATGGTCAGGCAAATATTTTGGCTGATTTCTCCTTGACTTGAATCCCTTGATTCACTATTTTCTCCCATACCGAGCTGCTCACGAGAGGGGATAAAATTCCTGCGACACCCAAATGGGTAATTCGCCTCTCACCTGAGGAGATGCCTCTCAGAGATCAGGCCTGTCTTTTGGCAACCAACGACCGTTATTTCAGAACAAGCTTTTTCATCATTTTGAAGGGGCACGTCGCCAAAGTTTCACAAGGGGGAAAGATGAACAAATCACAAATGATAGAAGCACTGGCCAAAGAAGAGAAGTTACCCCTGAAAAAGGCGGAAGAAGTAGTAAACACTGTCTTTGGAGAGATTGAAGCAGCCCTCATCAGAGGTGAACGAGTTGAAATCAGAGGATTTGGGAGTTTCAAAGTCAAAAAATACGACGGCTACCAGGGTCGAAACCCCAAGACAGGCGAAATTATCAACGTTTCGAGCAAGAAACTCCCCTTCTTCAAAGTCGGTAAGGAGCTGAAAGAGCGGGTAGATCTCCGCTGATATCTTATTGAGGCCTTGGTCGTGCTAGACGGGGAGTTAGCGGTGCCCTGTAACCCGAAATCCGCTTATGCGGGGTTGAAGATCCTTCAGGAAAACACTGACGTCGTCTAATCCGTTGTTGTTTTGGCGTTGACATGGACCTCACGTAACAGGCGCTCACGAACCCCGTCAGGTCCGGAAGGAAGCAGCGGTAAGCGAGAAGGCCGGTGTCGTGATGACCTCTATGTTCGTTCGCCATACGGCAGGGACAGACAGGTCTTTGTTCGAATGAGGATGCACGGCCAAGGACTTTTTGATATTTCAGGCAAATAGATCCTCTTCTGATGGATCCCATCTCCATAAAGCGGCCATCTGACCCATACGACCTGATCTGGAATGAACAGCCTCTTCCTCATTTCTGCTACTCCCTTTTCTCCCCCTACGCTCGTCTGTCCCATGCAGTCCTTACACGGCACGGGGGCATGAGCGGTGGGCCGTACCACAGCCTGAATACCAGCTTTGGAGTGGGCGATCACCCCGATCATGTGGCTGCCAATCTCCACATTATCCGAGACTTTCTCGGCGCCCGTCGGCTCATACATATGAAACAGGTTCATGGGACCCGCATTCTTGCGGTTCACAGAGAGGATGAGAAAAAGGAGGTCTTCATGCCCTCCGCAGACGCTCTCATCACCGATGCCCCCGGCCTTGCCTTGCTGGTAAAACAGGCGGATTGTCAAGGGGTCATTCTGTTCGATCCCGGTCGCCGGGTAGTTGCAGTGGTCCATTGCGGCTGGCGCGGAAATGCGAATAACATCCTTTCAAAGACGACGGCCCGAATGCAACAGGAGTTCGGGTGCCGGGCCTGTGACCTGCTGGCCTGCATCGGACCCTCCCTAGGTCCCTGCTGCGCTGAATTCGTGGATCACGAAAAGCTGTTTCCAGAGGCACTTAAAGTTGTTCAGGTGAACGGCACCGCCTTTTTCGACCTAAAGGCCTTCAGCCGGCGACAGCTTCTTGATGCAGGACTTAAAAAGGAGCATATTCAGGTCAGCGGCCTGTGCACCCGGTGCCGAACCGATCTCTTCTATTCCTATCGGGGGGAGGGAAGGACCGGACGGTTCGGGACGGTTGCTATGTTAACGTAGAAAGGGGAAACATGTAACAGCTCAATAAATAGGGGCAGAAGGGTTTTTCTGACGCGACTGCCGGGAGGGCGCCGTCTCTTTGTGACTTATCAGTGGGGGAAGCCGCAG
>JAGHEC010000190.1 GCA_021159525.1 Deltaproteobacteria bacterium
CTGCGGCTTCCCCCACTGATAAGTCACAAAGAGACGGCGCCCTCCCGGCAGTCGCGTCAGAAAAACCCTTCTGCCCCCATTTATTGAGCTGTTACCTTGTTGCATCAATCTGCATAAATATGATAGAAGCACCCTGTTGTTGGTTTCTGCTTGGCCTCGTTGTTCCGTCGGCGCTGGGGGGCCGCGGCCCCTCAACCGGAACCATGCGGCGGCAATGACGCCAAAAAGGCCTTTGATGCGGCAGGGAGAGAGAATGATAGGGCATTATCCCGGGGCAAAAAAGAAAGAGATCAAGAGATGGGGGACGGCGATGCTGATCCTCTGGTTCTCTGTCAACCTCTTCTTGGGCCTGTTCGTGCGTACCGCCTTTGCCTCGGAAAAATGGCCTCACCAGTCCAAGATCAGGCAAACCCGGGCCAAGGCGCAGATACCCCCGGGGCCCTCTGCGCCGGGTGAGGCCTTTATGGACCAGGTGAAGGCGTATGTGGGGATCCCTTACCGATGGGGCGGGGCCAGTAAAAAGGGGATGGACTGCTCCGGATTTGTCAGGCACGTCTATTCCAAGGCATTTTCCCTTGATCTTCCCCATTCAAGTTATCTCCAGTACTCCCTTCCCACCATGAAAAAGGTGCGGACTAAAGATCTGAAGACGGGCGATTTGATTTTCTTTTCGCAGAAAGGCAAACGGGTCAATCACGTCGGCATCTATCTCAAGGATGGCCGTTTTATTCACGCTGGCAGGAAGAGCGGCGTGACCATATCCAGCCTTCACAGCCGATACTGGAAACTGAGGATGGTCTGCGCCAAAAGGCCTGCGGGCTTGCGGGGATATGAAGCGGTCGACCATTCCATTTCCCTGAGCGGCGGGGCTGACGGCCCGACCGAAGGGACGCCGGCTTTCAATGGACCTGCTGAAAAGGGATGGCGAATGGCATCCGTGATCCAAGGTTCGGGGCCTCTTTCCCGCTGGCAAGGTCTCGCAGAAACAGGTCTGGGGGAACGTCTCAGCCACACCCTCGGGTTCCAGATCAGCCAGTCCTTTGGAGGGGCATGCTGGCGCATGAGCGTGCTTCAGGAAAACTATCTGCGGTCCTTTCCGAAGGAATATGACCATTTCCTGACCTCCATGCCCCTGAACGCACCGTCAGAGCGCCAATACATCATGGACGGCCATTTGCAAGGGATCAAGGTGGCAAGCGATTTTTATCCACTGGACTGGGTCCGGATCACGCCTTCTTTTTCCTATGTAGGATATGGGCACGGCCCTGAAAAATCCCCGTTCTGGTCCCCGCACCTGGGTTTTGCCATGCACATACGGCCCCTCCCGGCGAGATGGTCCCTGGCCGCGGATCTGCAATACTGGGAGGAGGATGGATTTGCCGGAGGCTTAGGGGAAATCGATCATTGGAAAGGGAGCAATGTATCCCTCATGTTCGGTTATGACCTTTCCAAGGTTGTGAGGCTCAGCATCGTGGGGCAGCACAGCATGGGGAATCTCTTCAGCCCGGTGAACATGCGCCATTTGTCATACAAGCAGCAGGAACAAAACGAGCTTTTCTTTGGGCTTGACTGGGCCTTTTAGCGGAGCTGGTAACCGTTCACGGGGTCTTGAGATCTCCCTCATACACTGATATGAGAAAATCGCATCAGCTCAATAATTGGGGGGATAACAGCGACCGTACCACCGGGGCAGGAGGGTTTTTCTGAATTCAGTGTTATCGCCCTGATTATTGAGCCGATAAACGCTCATTTTGACACCCCGCTGCTTGCAACGGGGTGGTTTATTACGGCAGTCCGGGCACAAACCCGATAAACGCAATAACGCCAAGCAACCCGTAACTTTCAGCGAGCTTTGCCTATGAACTTTGAAAGACATATCCTCTGCATCGGCGCAGGCTATGTGGGAGGCCCTACCATGGCCGTGATCGCCAACAAGTGCCCCCAGTACAAGGTGACGGTCGTGGATATCAACCCCGATCGGATCGCGCGGTGGAACTCGGACGAGCTGCCCATCTATGAACCCGGCCTGGAGGAGATTGTCAAGGCCAGGCGGGGGAAGAACCTTTTCTTCAGTACCGATGTCGAAAAAGGGATCCAGGAATGCGAGATCATCTTTGTGAGCGTCAACACCCCCACCAAGAACTTCGGGGCCGGGGCCGGCATGGCGGCCGACCTTCAGTACTGGGACAAGACCGCCAGACAGATCCGCGAATGCGCTCGATCTGACAAGATCATCGTGGAGAAGAGCACCCTCCCTGTCAAGACGGCCCAGGCCATGAAGCGGATCCTCACCTGTGAGGATAACGGCATCCGATTCGATGTTCTCTCCAATCCCGAGTTTCTGGCCGAGGGCACGGCCATCAGGGATCTGGAGAACCCGGACCGTGTCCTCATTGGCTCGAGTCAGACACCCAACGGGCTCAGGGCCAGAGACGTTCTGGTTGAAATCTACGCCAACTGGGTGCCCAGGGACCGGATCATCACCTCCAACATCTGGAGCAGCGAGCTGTCCAAGCTGGTGGCCAATGCCTTTCTTGCCCAACGCATCTCCTCTATCAATTCCATATCAGCGTTGTGCGAAAAGGCGGATGCAGACATCCAGGAGGTGGCCCGTGCCGTGGGCACGGACAGCCGTGTGGGAAGCTGTTTTCTGAATGCCAGCGTGGGCTTTGGCGGGTCGTGCTTCAAAAAGGACATCCTCAACCTGGTCTATCTCTGCCGGTATTACGATCTCAAGGAGGTGGCCGATTACTGGGAAGGGGTCATCCGGATCAACGATTACCAGAAGGAGCGTTTCATCCTCAAAATGCTGGACGCCCTGTTCAACACCCTGGCGGACAAGAAGGTGTGCCTCTTTGGCTTTGCCTTTAAGGCCAATACGGGCGACACACGTGAGAGCCCGGCGATCTTTGTAGCCAGGCGACTGCTCGAAGAGCGGGCCCGCGTGGTCATCACCGATCCCAAGGCCCTCCAAAACGCCATGATCGACATGGAAGGGGAGTCCGGCGACATCTCGTATGTGGAGGATCCATACGCGGCATGCGAGGGATGCAGTGCCATTGCGGTCATGACCGAATGGCAAACTTATGCCGGTCTGGATTATGAAAGAATCTACCGGAGTATGGTCAAACCGGCGTTTATCTTCGACGGCCGCAACATCCTGGATCATCAGCGGCTCTTTGAGGTCGGCTTCAATGTCTTTCCCGTGGGCAAGCCGGGCCTCACCCATTTCTGAGGGGGGAAATTGCCATGATCAGACATCCGAAACGCATCCTGGTCACAGGGGGGGCCGGGTTTTTGGGTTCGCACCTTTGTGATCGTCTGATCCGGGAAGGTCACGAGGTCCTATGCCTGGATAATTTCTTTACCGGCGCCAAGAACAATATCCGCCATCTGTTGGGCCTGCCCAATTTTGAATTGATCCGCCACGACGTGGTCCATCCTATCTTCCTGGAGGTGGATGAGATCTATAATCTGGCCTGTCCTGCATCTCCCATCCATTATCAGTACAACCCGGTCAAGACTGTCAAGACCAGCGTTATGGGCGCTATCCATATGCTGGGTCTGGCCAAGCGTGTCCGGGCCAAGATCCTCCAAGCCTCCACCAGCGAGGTCTACGGCAATCCTAACATCCATCCGCAGCCCGAGGCCTACTGGGGCAATGTCAACACCATCGGCCCCCGGTCGTGCTATGACGAAGGGAAACGCTGCGCCGAGACCCTCTTTTTTGACTATTACCGGCAGAACAAGGTCAACATCCGGGTGGTCCGGATCTTCAACACCTATGGCCCCAGGATGGATCCCAACGACGGCCGGGTTGTGAGCAACTTCATCGTCCAGGCCCTGACCGGAGAGGAGATCACGGTCTACGGGGACGGTACTCAGACGCGCTCCTTCTGTTACGTGGATGACCTGATCGAAGGACTCATCCGGATGATGGACGGCCCGGATGCGTTCCCAGGCCCGCTAAACCTGGGAAATCCTTCTGAATTCAGCATACTGGAACTGGCCGAGAAAATCGTGGGGTTCACCGGGAGCCGATCCAGAATTGTCTTCAAACCCCTTCCCCAGGATGATCCCTTGCAACGCCGGCCCGACATTACCCTGGCGAGAGAGCGGCTTAAATGGGAACCAACCACACAGGTGGAAGACGGCCTAAAAAAAACCATTGCCTATTTCAGAGAAGTCCTGCGTGGAAATTGAGACCCATTGCCCCGGCACTGTGTTCGCTTTTATCCCCGGAATTATTGGGCTGATACGTTTTTCTCATATCAATGTATCAAAGAGATCTCAAGGACCCGTGAACGGTTACAAATATCCCTTGCAAATCCACTGAAGTGCTGTTATAAAACAATTTTCTGGTGGATGTAGCTCAGTTGGTAGAGCACTGGGTTGTGGCCCCAGATGCCGAGGGTTCGAGTCCCTTCATCCACCCCAAAAAATAGAAAAGAAACCGGGTAGTTAGAAACTGTCCGGTTTTTTTGTGGGTGGTCATTTGCGGGCTGGTTTACATTTTGCGAAGACACATCCAGGCGTTGCTTCATGGACCCCCGTTTTCGCTGGGTCCGTGCATCCCCGGCGATATTTTCGTGCAAGACCTCAATGACCTGAGCTAAATAATTGCACCCCGCATCCGACGTTGAAATTGACTTGAAAAAAGAGATCTGTTAGTGTGCCTGACCATTCCAAATTTTCGGAGGCGCCATCTATGGATTACAAACAGACCCTCAATCTGCCCAAGACCGAGTTCCCCATGAAGGCGAATCTGGTAAAACGGGAACCTGAAATACTCCAGAAATGGGAAAGCAGCAATCTGTACCAGGTTATTCGCAAGCTCTCTGCCGGTCGTACGCCCTACATGCTCCACGACGGCCCCCCCTATGCGAACGGCAATATCCACATGGGGACGGCCTTTAACAAGGTGTTGAAGGATATCATCATCAAATCCAAACAAATGGCAGGCTTTGACGCCCCCTATGTTCCCGGTTGGGACTGCCATGGCCTCCCCATCGAGCACCGGGTCGACGGGGAGCTGGGGGCCAAGAAATTGGAGATGTCCCAGGTGGAGATCCGCAAGGTGTGCCGGCAATACGCCGAGACGTATATTGATATCCAGCGCAATGAATTCAAGCGCTTAGGGGTATTGGGCGAGTGGGACAGGCCGTATCTGACCATGAATTATCCCTATGAAGCCACTATTGTCAGGGAGTTCGGGAAGTTTGCCCTGAACGGAAGCCTGTTGAGGAGCAAGAAGCCCATCTACTGGTGCATCTCGTGCAAAACGGCCCTGGCAGAGGCGGAGGTGGAGTACGGCGAGCATCGGTCCCCTTCCATCTTTGTGAAATTTCCCATGAAAAGGGGGTTGGATCGACTCCATCTGCCCCCTGAGGGAAAAGAGGTTTCCATTGTAATCTGGACCACGACGCCCTGGACCCTTCCAGCCAATCTGGCCGTCGCCCTCCACCCGGACCTGGAATATGCGGCTGTGGACACCGAAAAAGAGGGGATCCTTATCCTGGCCGACGGGCTTGTGGACGTCTGCATGGATACCTTTGGCATACCATCCTACGAGGTCCTCCGACGCTACAAGGCCGTGGATCTGGAAGGGCTGGAGGCGAGACATCCCCTGTATGACAGGCCGTCGGTAATTGTTCTGGCCCCTTACGTGACTTTGGACGCAGGGACAGGGTGCGTGCACACGGCCCCCGGACACGGTCGCGAGGACTACGAGACCGGGCTTCAATACAATCTGGAAACCTATTCCCCTGTGGACGATGCCGGCCGGTTCACCCAGGACGTGGAATACTTTGCCGGCATGGAGGTGTTTGAGGCCAATCGTGCGGTCAACGACAAGCTCAAAGAGGTGGGGGCCCTGCTCAAGGAGCAGGATATCGTGCATGAGTACCCGCATTGCTGGCGGTGCAAGCGGCCTGTGATCTTTCGCTCCACTGAGCAATGGTTTATCTCCATGGAAAAGAACCATCTGAGGCAAAAGGCCCTCGACGCCATCCAGAAGGTCTCGTGGATACCCGCCTGGGGCCAGGATCGGATTTACAATATGATCGCCAATCGTCCGGACTGGTGCATCTCTCGACAGAGGGCATGGGGTGTACCCATTACCGTGTTTTTCTGCGAGGAATGTGGTGAACCGGTCATCTCCCGGGAGATCATCGATCATGTGTCTGCAATGGTGGAAGAATCAGGGGCCGATATATGGTTTATCAAGTCGGAAAAGGACCTGGTCCCTCCGGGCACGCGGTGTCCGAAATGTGGATCCGAGCGATTCAGAAAAGAGACCGACATTCTGGATGTCTGGTTTGACTCGGGGGTGAGCTATGCAGCGGTCATGGAGTATCGGGACTATCTGCGCAGCCCGGCCGATCTCTATCTGGAGGGGAGCGATCAGCACCGGGGATGGTTTCACAGCTCCCTGCTTTGCTCGGTGGGGACCCGCGACCAGGCCCCCTATCGGACGGTCCTGACCCATGGCTTTGTGGTGGACGGGGCCGGCAAGGCCATGCACAAGTCGGCAGGAAATGTCATCTCACCCGAGGAGTTGATCAAGACCTACGGCGCAGAGATCCTGCGTCTCTGGGTGGCGGGGGAAGATTATCGGGACAACATCCGTCTCTCCAAGGAGATTCTTCAGCGCCTGACAGAGGCCTACCGCCGCATTCGGAATACCTGCCGCTATCTCCTGGGAAATCTCGGCGATTTTGATCCCGAGACCGATCACGTGCCTTATTCGCAAATGATGGAACTGGACCGGTGGGCCCTGAGCAGGCTCCAAGGATTGAATGAACGGATCCTGAAGGCATACGAAGACTTCAATTTCCATCTGGTCTATCACAACCTCCATAATTTCTGTGTGCTGGACCTTTCGTCTTTTTATCTCGATATCATCAAGGACCGCCTCTACACGTTGCCAGCGACATCCCTGGCAAGGCGCTCGGCCCAGACCGCCATGAACGAAATTCTGGAAGTCCTTGTCCGTTTAATGGCCCCGGTCCTCTCGTTTACGGCCGATGAGATCTGGCAGTATATGGGCGGAAAAAACCGTTCGCAGAGCGTCCATGCCGAGCTCTTTTTCCCGGTAAAAGCGTCATACAGGGATCGGGAGCTGGAAGATGTATGGGAGCAGATCATCTCTGTGCGAAGGGAGGTTGCCAGGATCCTGGAGACAGCGCGAAAAGAGAAGCGGATCGGCCATTCGCTGGACGCTGCGGTGCAACTGGGTGCATCCGATCAATTATATGAATTATTGCATGGTTATCTAAGTCAGTTGAAGTATATTTTCATTGTCTCGTCAGTGGCCTTGGTGGACATTGGCCAGATGGTGGAAGGGTATGAAAGCGAGACGATGCCTGGATTGAAGGTGGCGGTGTTTCCTTCCACCGATCCCAAGTGTGAACGGTGCTGGGTCCATGATCCTTCTGTGGGGGAGGACGGCAATCACCCCACCATCTGCAAGCGATGCCGAGACGTACTGCAAGAGATTATGTCCTGATGATCAGCCCCGCCCTGGCGGTTATCATCCTGGACCAGATATCAAAGGCCGTCATATCCGGGACGTTGCGCGTGCATGATTCCATCCCCGTGATAGAGGGCTTTTTCAGCCTGGTGCACGTCCGAAACCGGGGCATGGCCTTCGGGCTGATGAACCGGTCCCATCCGGACGCGGCATTCTGGTTCCTGGTGGGGGCAAGCTGTATCGCCATCGGCCTCCTGTTTTTCTGGTTTTTCCGGCTCAAGGAGAGGGACACCCGAATGATCTGGGGCCTGTCCCTCATCCTGGGGGGTGCGGCGGGCAACTTGATTGATCGCTTGCGCTTTCGAGAGGTGGTGGATTTTCTGGATCTTTTTTGGGGCCGATACCATTGGCCGGCATTCAATGTGGCGGATGCAGCCATCACGGCGGGGACGTTTTGGCTGGGCTTAAATCTGTTTTTTTCTTCATCATCGACCGATTGAGTTGGCGGGTCCGCCTGCCCCTGAAGGGATTCAAAAATAGGTAACCGTTCACGGCTGATTTTTGTTCAAATTTGGGATTGTCCGCCTCACGTAACAGCTCAATAACCCGGGGCAGGAGGGTTTTTCTGACGCGACTGCCGGGAGGGCGCCGTCTCTTCTTCGCTCGC
>JAGHEC010000456.1 GCA_021159525.1 Deltaproteobacteria bacterium
CCCAAGGACAGTCTTTCATAAGACGGTAGTCCTTTGCCGCCTTTTCATAAAGGCTATTACGAGTATCGGGGCGGTCGACGAGCGCTGCGTACGCATTTTGTTGTCCCGTCATGGAGGGGAGGCAGTGACCCCCCATAGCGCGGGCGGGAAAAACCGAATGCAGCCCGGGGACGGGACAAAAACCGGATACAGCTCGTGGGAACGGCAGCTGAGCGTTGGAATTCTTTCTGGTCCAGCCCCAAGGACAGTCTCTCATAAGACGGTAGTCCTTTGCCGCCTTTTCATAAAGGCTATTACCAGTCTCGGGGCGGCCGCCGAGCGCTGCGTATCCATTTTGTTGTCCCGTCTTGGAGGGGAGGCAGTGACCCCCACCCCCCCTACCGCGGGCGGGAAGCAGAGACCCCCATGGACAAAGTTCTTGGCGCGTTGCAGAGAAGTTACAAACAAAGACGATGATCAGACAGCAATGAACACCCTGTCCGGTTGATCGTGAAATTCCAAGGAAAAAGGAGAAACGACAATGAGCGCATTGCACGAAGAAAAAAACATGGCAGCAGCCCAGGAGGCGCCCCATATCCTGGTAATGGAAGATGATTCGAGTGTGGCCAAGGGCCTTGAGATGGTCCTGACTGAAGAGGGTTATAATGTTTATCTCGCAGACACAGGGGGCCTGGCCCTGGAGGCATTCAAGCAAAAACGATATGACCTGCTGGTGGCTGACCTGAGGCTCCCGGATATGGACGGGATGCAGGTCATCAAACAGATCAAGACCGAAAAGCCCGACACAGAGGTGGTGGTGATCACCGGATATGGCACGGCCGCCACGGCCGTAGAGGCCATGAAATTAGGGGCCCGGGATTTCCTGCCCAAGCCCTTTACCGAGGACCAGATCAAGTCGGCCATCGGCGAGGCCCTCAGCGGGCGGAAAGAAGAGGATAAGCTGACCGAGATCCCGGAGGACAGGCTTGCCGAGGGAAGACTCATCCAGAAGCGAGAGGTTATTCAGGTCTTGAACCGCACTGCAGAGGACAAGGCCTTCTGGCAGGATCTCATGGAAAACGGGCCTCTTGCCCTGGACGGTTATCAACTCTCAAGCGAGGCCAAGGCCGCGGTTGCATCGGGCGACCTGAAATGGATCAATGAGAACGTAGGCGAACTGACCCAGAAACAGCTCATGTACATCTACAAACGACTTGAGCAAGAGGCCTGGTAAGAGGGTTTCGGGACAAACAGCCCACGTGTGAAACCTCCAGGGCCCGAAGGTCTGTTAAAAAACCCGGTCTGAGAAATTCGACCGGGTTTTTTCATGTGTTTATTCATTATGCGGTTGACAGCCGCCCATTTTCTTTGTAAACGTGGTTCGTTTTTGTAAGTTTCGGGAAAGGAGGGGGACACCTGCACAACAATTCCCTCTTCAAAAGGCACTTAACCCATGACCTCAACATCATTTGAAAACTATTTCCACGTTATCCGAGACATCATCGGCGCCATGCATTCCCTCACCGATCTCCAGGATGTCCTGGACGTGGTGGTAGCGAAATTGACCCAGGGCCTTAAGGCCAAAGGCGCACTTCTCAGGATTCTCAATAAAGAAACCAACCGGTTTGAGGTACGGGCCGCAGCAGGATTAGGGGAGCGATATCTCAACAAGGGACCGGTTACCACTGAAACAATCCTTTCCACCCTGCCAGAACCGGGCGAAATTTATATTATCACCGACATATGGAATGCCCCCCGCGTTGAATACCCCCAGCAGACCTGGGACGAAGGGATCCGTATGCTCTTGGATATGCCCCTGGCCGTCGAAGAACAACAGATAACGGGCCTCCTGCGCATCTATCTGACAGAACAGCGGGAGCTCTCAAAAGACGAGCACGATTTTCTCAAGACCATTGCCAAGCAGTGCGCCTGCGTCATCGAGCGGGTGGACCTGATCCAGAAACAGCAGTCTCATTTTAACCACTTGGCCACCCAGGTGGAAAAGGGATCCTCCCTGGCCCGGATGGCCGCAGGGATTGCCCATGAGATCAACAACCCCCTGGCCGGCATTCTCCTGTACAGTTCCAACATGCACAAGAAGGTTCCAAAGGGCAGCCATCTTGAAGAAGGTCTAAAGATTATCATCAAGGAGACTCGGCGGTGCAAGACCATCATTCAGGGACTGCTCGACTTCGCCCGTGAGCAGGAACCTCACCGGCTTCCGGTCAACATAAATAATGTGATCAACTCTGCCGTAGGCATTGTGGAAAACGAATTTCATCTCAGGCATGTGAAGATACAAAAGGAACTGGCCCATGACATGGCCGAGGCCCTCCTGGACAAGCACCAGATCGAACAGGTCCTTATCAATCTTCTCCTCAATGCCCTGCACGCAGTGGACAGCCGGGGCCTGGTCACGCTCAGAAGCGCGGTGGACAGGGACCGGCGCAAGGTCCTGGCCGAAATCGGCGACAACGGATGCGGCATCCCGAAAGAGCACCTGGAGAAGATATTCGAACCCTTTTTTTCCACAAAGGCGAACGGAACCGGGCTTGGGCTGGCGGTGAGCTACGGGATTGTGAAAAACCACAACGGAGACATTCGGGTGTGGAGCGAACCAGCGCGGGGAACGCGCTTCATGATTGAATTTCCCCTGGCCACCGATGCATCTGTGCCCAAGGAGCGCAAATGAAGTCGCTGAAGGTCCTGGTCATCGAAAATGAGGATGTAATCTGCAACGCCTGTCGTCTGGTCCTGGCCGAAAAAGGCCATGAGGTCGACATCAGCAATACCGGCAAGTCAGGCCTTATTGCGGTGAGCCGGAACGGATACGATCTGGTTCTGCTTGACATCAAGCTCCCTGACATGGACGGAATGGACATCCTCAAAATACTGAAGGAGAACGTGCCGACACTCCGCGTCATCGTCATGACAGGATATGCAACCCTTTCCAATGCGGTGCAGGCCATGAAACTCGGTGCGACTGAATATCTGCCCAAGCCTTTTACCGACGATGAACTTGTGGCGGCAGTTGAAAAGGCCTGTGAAGGCCTCTGATTTCCAGGAAGCGGACCAGCGGGATTGGATATTTTGTATCAGCCCTTTGTCTGCAACTTCTCTGCAACATGCGAAGAAGTTTGCCCGTGGGGGTCTCTGGTCAGGGGCCGGGGTTTTTGCAGCGTCCTTGCCAAGCAGCCCCCTGCCCGAGGCCATGCCTCGATTCTGTCAAAGGGCCAAGCTGTTACGGCTTAGTACCGGCAACCGATAACCCAACGAAACACGCGAGAGGGAGTACAACCATGAGCGACAAGGTGCAACACCAGGGACTGCAAGGGGCCGTGATGGTGGTCGGCGGCGGTATTGCCGGCATCCAGGCGGCCCTGGATATGGCAAATGCGGGCTTTTATGTCTATATGGTGGAAAAGACACCGGGAATCGGCGGGGTCATGGCCCAGCTGGACAAGACCTTCCCCACCAATGACTGTTCCATGTGAATCCTGGCCCCCAAACTGGTCGAGGTCGGCCGGCACGTTAATATTGAACTGTTGACCCTGAGCGAGGTCAAGGATATCTCCGGAAAGGAGGGCAATTTTACTGTCACAGTAGCGCGTCATCCGCGGTATGTGGACATGAACAAGTGCATCGCCTGCGGGACCTGCGCTGAAAAATGCCCCAAAAAGGTGGATGATCTCTACAACGAGCGGCTGATGAAGCGGAAGGCGATCTATGTCCCCTATTCGCAGACCGTTCCCCTCAAATATGCCATTGACGCAGACAACTGCATCTATTTCCAGAAGGGGAAGTGCAGGGCCTGTGAAAAATTCTGCCCCGCAGGGGCCGTCAACTTTGACGACAAAGAGACAGAAGTGGCCCTGAAGGTGGGCTCTCTGATCCTGGCCCCCGGATTCAAGTCATTTGATCCAAGTCGATATGACACCTATGCCTACACGACCCTTCCCAATGTGGTGACATCCCTGGAGTTTGAGCGGATTCTTTCTGCCACCGGCCCGTTTATGGGCCATTTGTCCAGGCCGTCCGACAAAGCAGAACCCGCCAAGATCGCCTGGTTTCAATGCGTAGGCTCCCGTGACGTCAACCGCTGCGACAACGGGTATTGCTCATCCGTATGCTGCATGTACGCCATCAAGCAGACGGTTATTGCCAGGGAGCACAGCAAGGTCCCCCTGGACTGCGCCGTATTTTTCATGGACATGCGAACCCACGGAAAGGATTTTGACCGGTACTATGAGCATGCCGAGAAGGACGGGGTCCGGTTCATCCGCTCGCGGGCCCACACGGTGGAGCCCATGCCGGAGGGCGATGACCTCCTGGTGACCTATGCGGACGAGACAGGCCATCTGCAAAAGGAAGTCTTCAACATGGTGGTCCTGTCCACCGGCCTGGAGGTGGACGAGGCAGTGGTCAGCCTATCAGAGAGGCTGGGAATCGATCTGGATGAATACCATTTCACCCTGACCGACAGTTTTCACCCGGTGGCGACATCAGTTCCGGGGATCTATGCCTGCGGGGCCTTTACCGGACCCAAGGACATCCCCCAGTCTGTCATGGAGGCCAGTGCGGCTGCCTGTGCGGCAACCGAATCCCTGGCCCCGGCCCGCAACACCTGCACCAAAGAGTTAATAATCCCGCCCGAGCGGGATGTGCGTCGGGAACCTCCCCGGATCGGGGTCTTTGTATGCAACTGCGGCATCAACATCGGCGGTGTGGTCAGGGTCCCGGAGGTGGCGGAATTCGCCAGGGGCCTCCCCCATGTAGTTTATGTGGAGGAAAACCTCTTCACCTGCTCCCAGGACACCCAGGACAAAATGACCGAGGTGATCAAGGAGCAAGGGCTCAACCGCGTGGTGGTGGCCGCATGCACGCCCCGGACCCATGAAGAATTGTTTCAGGAAACCCTCATCAATGCGGGGCTTAATAAATATCTCTTCGAGATGGCCAACATCCGAAACCACGACTCCTGGGTCCATGGCGACGACCCGGATGCGGCCACAGAAAAGGCCAAGGACCTGGTGCGCATGGCCGTGGCCAAGACAGCCCTGTTGTCCCCGCTTCAGCAAACCGATCTTCCCATCAGCCAGTCGGCCCTGGTGGTAGGCGGCGGGATTGCCGGCATGACAGCCTCACTTGCCTTGGCCCGCCAGGGGTATCCCGTGCATCTGGTGGAGAGATCCGAGACCCTGGGCGGCAACGCCCGCATGCTCAACCAGGCCCACAAAGGCGAGCCGGTGGCTGACCTGATTCAAAAACTGACAGAGGAGATCCGATCGGAAAAGCGGATCACCCTGCACGAAAACAGCGTTATCACCCATGTGGACGGCTTTATCGGCAACTTCAAGACCGAGATAGCCACGGGATCTTCCCGGGAAATCATTGATCACGGGGTGGCTATTTTGGCCACGGGCGCTGCAGAATACAAGCCCAAGGAATATCTCTACGGCGAACACGAGGCCGTAGTGACTCACCTGGAGATGGACGGGCTCCTGCGAAATAACGATGCCAGGATAGACAAAGCCCGACAAGTGGTCTTCATCCAGTGCGTGGGTTCGCGAGACGACGAGCACCCCTACTGCTCCAAGGTCTGCTGCACCCACACGGTGGAAAGCGCCCTGGAACTGAAAAAGCGGAATCCCGACATCAATATCGTGGTTCTCTACCGGGATATGCGGACCTACGGAAAGCGGGAGGACCTTTACCGGGCCGCCCGGGCCGCAGGCGTGATCTTTGTCCGGTATTCCAGGGATGAAAAGCCTGTTGTCACTGCTGACGGGGGCAGAGTGGATGTCCGGTTCCGGGACCCGATTCTGGATCGGACCTTAACGGTCCAGGCGGATCTCCTCTGCCTGGCCACGGCCATTGTATCTCATAAGGATGAGACCCTGGCCCAGTTCTTCAAGGTCCCCATGGACGGGGACGGGTGGTTTTTGGAGGCCCATCAGAAACTGAGGCCCGTCGACTTCGCCAATGACGGGGTATTCTTGTGCGGCATGGCCCACTATCCCAAGCCCATCGATGAGAGCATCGCCCAGGCCCAGGCCGCTGCATCCAGGGCCTTGACGGTACTGGCCATGGACACCATTAAGGTAGGCGGGATTGTGTCGGTCATTGATCCGGACCTCTGCTCCGGATGTCTGGCATGCATCCAGGTCTGCCCCTTTAATGCCATCTCGTTTAATGAAGAGAAAAAGGTAGCCGAGGTCAATGAGGCCTTGTGCAAGGGGTGTGGTGCCTGTGCGGCCACATGCCCATCCGAGGCCCCGGTCCTGATGGGATTTAACAACACCGAAATCTATGCCCAGATCCGAGGTGCCCTGGCCGCCTGAGCCCGGGGATCCGAGGATCAGAAAAAAGGAGTGAACGGTGAAAGAAGACGGATTTGAACCCAAGATCATTGCGTTTATGTGCAACTGGTGCACCTACGGGGCCGCGGATCTGGCCGGCGTGAGCAGGCTTTCTTACCCGCCCAATATCCGGCCCTTGCGGGTCATGTGCTCGGCCACCGTGTCCCCCCATCATATCCTGAGGGCCCTGCAGGACGGGGCCGACGGGGTCCTGGTGGGCGGGTGACACATCGGCGACTGCCATTACCTGTACGGTAATTACATGACCATCAAGCGGATCACCTTCTTGCAGGAATTGTTGGGGCTGTTCGGTCTTCAGGAGAGGGTCCATCTGGCATGGATCTCATCGGCCGAGGCCCAGAAGTTTGTGGAGGTGGTCACGGCGTTTACCGAAAAGATCAAATCGCTGGGGCCGAATCCTCTGCCTGCCTATCGCGATGCGCCCCGGGCCGCTCTTGCGGCGGCGGCGCATTAGGCGCAGGGCGATCATGGGTCTTGAGGCGCAAGGACGGATGGTCCATCGCTTTTGCCTTTTCCCTTGGGCCTCACGCCCCACCTGGACGCCTGCTGCTTTAAAGGAGATTGTTTATGAAGGAACAGATCAAATCCTGGCTTGAACAGGGAACCGTTGACGTATTTTTGGGGTACAGGGAGGTGGACCATCACCCGATCCCCTGGTGCTTCACCCAAGAGGCTATAGAGGAGGTCGATGATCTCGTGGTGAGTCCAGCCCGGTATTCCCTGGAGAAAATCGCCACCCACATGGCCGCAGAAGACCCGGATATCCGGATCGGCATGCTGGCCCGCGACTGCAACAACCGGGCGCTCAATGTCTTGTATGTCTGGAATCAGCTGCGACCGGAACAGGTCGTGACGGTGGAGGCCAACTGCTGTCCGTCCCCATTAAAGGAACATGCCGACTGCTCCTACCTGGAGCCCGGCACGGTTGGCGCCTACAAGAAGGCGGTCGGGATCGACAACCATCTTCGCCTGGAGGCGGTTGAAGCCTACGGTCCGGAGGAGGGGCGCAACCGCTGGATGTATGAATTCCAGAAGTGCATCAAGTGCTACGGATGCCGGAACATCTGCCCGGTCTGTTTTTGCAGGGAGTGCAGCCTGGATCATGACGACCTGGTGGGGACCGGCCCGCTCCTGCCGGACATTCCCATATTCCATCTGGTGAGGGCCGTTCACATGGCGGGGCGGTGCATCGATTGCGGGCTGTGCGAAGATGCCTGCCCCATGGATATTCCCCTGCGGCTCCTCTATCAAAAGGTCAACCGGATCGCCATGGATCTCTTCGATTACCGGACCGGGACCAGCGGGGATCAGCCCCCCTTCAGCATACTGGGGGACCGGGTCACCCTCGAACCCAAACCGATTCAACCCGTGACAGGGGCGGAGGCATAAAGGAGTCTGAATATGGAATGCAAATTGGTGCCATCAGTCTGTTCCTACTGCGGAACCGGCTGCGGCGTTTTGTTTGAGGTGATCAACAACAAAATTGTGGGGACACTCCCCATGAAGACCCATCCGGTCAATGAGGGGAAGCTGTGCATCAAGGGGTGGAACCTTCACGAACACGTCAACAGCATCCTGCGGCTCAAGCAGCCCCTGGTCAAGACCTTTGGCCGGTTTATGAAAACCGACTGGGACGAAGCCATCCAGCTTACTGCGGATCGCTTCAAGGAGATCATTGCCAAACACGGTCCGGACAGCATCGGGGTCCTGGTATCGGCCAAGATAACCAACGAGGAGAACTACCTAGCGCAGAAACTGGCCCGTGCAGTCATCGGGACCAACAACGTGGACCACTGCGCCCGGCTCTGACACTCCTCCACGGTGGCAGGTCTTGCCGCCGCGTTCGGGAGTGGGGCCATGACCAACTCCATTGCCGAGATCGAGGACGCTGGATGCGTGTTTATCATCGGTTCCAACACCACGGCCTGTCATCCCCTGATTGCCCGACGGGTCATTCGCGCCAAGGAAAAGGGGGCCAAGCTCATTGTGGCCGATCCCCGCAACATCCAGCTCTCCCGATTCGCGGATGTGGCCGTCAACCACCGACTGGGGAGCGACGTGGCGCTGCTGAACGGCATGATGCACATCATCATCAAAAAGGGGTGGCACGCCGAAGACTATATCGCTTCGCGCACCGAGGGGTATGATGCCCTTGAAGAGATGGTGAGCAGGTTCACCCCTGAAAAGGTCCAGGCCATCACCGGGGTGGATCCCGGGGACCTGGAGGAGATGACCCGGCTGTACGCCACCAACCCGCCGGGAAGTCTTTTGTATGCCATGGGCATTACCCAACACACCACTGGCGTGGACAATGTCAAGTCCTGCTGCAACCTGGCCATGCTCTGCGGCTATGTGGGCGTGCGCGGGGGCGGCGTCAATCCCCTGCGGGGCCAGAACAACGTCCAGGGGGCCTGCGATATGGGCGGGCTTCCCAATGTGGTGACCGGATATCAGCCGGTGGCGGATGAGGCGGTGCGTGAAAAATTTTCCAAAGCCTGGGGGGCCGAGCTTCCGGCTGCGACCGGATTGACCATTACCGACATGATCCCGGCCATGCTGGAGGGAAAGCTGAAAGGGCTCTATGTCATCGGTGAAAATCCCAAATTAAGCGACCCGGACTGGAACCACTTCAACCACGCCCTCAAGAGGCTGGATTTCCTGGTAGTCCAGGAACTCTTTCTGTCCGAGACCGCGCAGGTGGCGGACGTGGTCCTTGCCGGGGCCTCGGTGGCCGAAAAGGACGGGACCTTTACCAATACCGAGCGCCGGTGCATGCGCATCAACAAGGCCATCGATCCCATCGGCAACAGCCTTGCCGACTGGGAGATCATCTGCCGGCTCTCGACGGCCATGGGCTATGAGATGCGCTATGACAATCCGGAAGAGATATTCGATGAGATGGCGGGCCTTACCAAGAGTTATGCCGGGATGAGTTACGCACGGATCGGGCTGGACGGTCTTCAATGGCCCTGCCCGGACAAAGACCATCCGGGTACACCCTATCTCCACAAGGACCAGTTTACCCGGGGGAAGGGGATGTTCTTTGCCCTGGATTACAAGGATCCTGCGGAACTGCCCGACGAGGAATACCCCTACTTCCTCACCACCGGACGCATGTTTGCCCACTTCCACACGGGCACCATGACGCGGATTTCTCCGCATCTGGACGTGGAACAGAAAACCGGCTATGTGGATATCCATCCTGAAGATGCCGCCAAAATGGAGGTCAGGGACGGCGACATGGTAGTCCTCTCTTCCCGCAGGGGCGACATCGAGGCCCCGGTCCGTCTGACCCGTTCAGTGGCGCCAGGGACCATCTTTCTTCCCATTCATTTTGGCGAGGTGCCCACCAATGTCCTGACCAATGCAGAGGCCTTTGATCCCCTGGCCAAGATCCCGGAGTTCAAGGTCAGCGCGGTGAAGGTCCATAAACTCGTCCTGTAACAAATAGGGGGGCCGGGGAGGCCTTTCCATAGACCTCTCCGACCCCCCATTCGGCATCCCTTCATCCTTTAAGTCATCCCCGGCATCTTGTGGGTTACCCGGTCTTTTTTCTCTGGGCATGTCCCATTAGCGGCCTGCAATACATGAGACAGAAAGGGCCTCCACCGCATCAATCATCTCGGGAAGGGAAATCCGGTTAGAGAAGGTGTTAAAAGGAGCGGCTCCCGGTGGGTCCGAAGAGGAAAACATGTAACAGCTCAATAACCCGGGGCAGGAGGGTTTTTCTGACGCGACTGCCGGGAGGGCGCCGTCTCTTTGTGACTTATCAGTGGGGGAAGCCGCAGCTCGACGAAGTCGGGAATGCCAAAGGGGCAAGCCTGCCCGCCATTGCCTTGTTACCCA
>JAGHEC010000289.1 GCA_021159525.1 Deltaproteobacteria bacterium
CGTTCACTGTGCTTCCCCTAAATATTGAGCTGTTACAATGGAGTACTGTAAGAACCAATCTCCATCATTCCACTATTCCACCACTCTTTGAGTCATTCAAGTTGCAGCAGACTAAATCCCCTCCGGGGATAACCAAAACCGGGTCCTTTTTTGGGCCTGGATCTTTACTTCACCAATTTTAATGACGAGGGAGGATCTGAAATGAATATCAGCAAATGGATGCATGCAGGGACCATGGTAAAGATGAATGCCATCAATTATCCGGACAAGTTGGGATGGCAGGACAAGACCAAGGAATTTACCTTTAAGGAGTGGAATGACCGGGCATGCCGTTTTGCCAACGGGCTTAAGGACCTGGGCGTGGGACACAAGGACGCATTTGCCATTATCTCTTACAACCGGGGCGAATGGATGGATATGTATGCGGGCTGCGCCAAGGGCGGGCAGATTGTGGTGCCGATCATGTTCAGGCTGGCTGGCCCGGATATTGACTACATTACGAACCATTCAGAATGTAAGGCCATTGTGGTGGAGGCCCCGTTTGTGGACCTCATCAACAGTGTCAGGGATAAGCTGCCCATCCCGGAGGGGAACTACATCTATCTCGGTGACGGCCCCGTACCGGAAGGCTATGTGGGCTACGAGGATCTCTTGGCCAAATCTTCGCCTGCAGAACCGGATGTGATGGTGGATGCCGCGGATATCTGGGTTATCATGTATACGTCCGGGACTACTGGCAGGCCCAAAGGGGTGATGCGTACCCATGAAAGCACCGTGGCCCAGTACTATCTGAACGACATCAACATGGGCGTTCGTCCTACGGACAAGGTCATGCTTGTCATGCCCATGTGCCACATCAACTCTATTTACTATTCATTCGCATACACCCTGGTGACGGCGCCGATCTTTGTGTACAACATGGTCAGTTTTGATCCCGAGGATCTCCTGAAGACCATCGACAAGTACAAAATTACGTTTACATCCCTGGTCCCGACCCATTACATTATGCTGTTAGCCCTTCCCGAAGAGGTCAAAAAGAACTGTGACGTGTCCTCTATCCGGCAATTGCTCATTTCCTCGGCCCCCGCCCGAAAGGATCTGAAAATGGCCATTATGGACTATTTCAAGAACGCGGAATTATGGGAGGCCTATGGGAGTACCGAGGGCGGGCTGGTGACCCTGCTTAGGCCTGAAGACCAGTTCAAGAAACTGGGTTCCATCGGCAAGGAGATATTCGGGATCGACCGGATCCGAATCCTGGACGAGAACAGGAACGAGGTCCCGGACGGCGAGGTGGGAGAACTCTTTTACCGAACCCCCATGCTCTTCAAGGAATACCTTAAGGAGCCTGAAAAGACCAGGGAGGCATTTGAGGGGGAATGGTCATCCGCAGGCGACATGGTGAGAAGGGATGAGGACGGGTATTACACCCTCGTGGACCGCAAGGCCAACATGATCATTACAGGCGGCGAGAATGTCTATCCCTCGGAGGTGGAAAGCGCTGTAGGCGCCCACGAGGCAGTCAAGGACATCGCCGTGATTGGCGTCCCGGACGAAAAATGGGGAGAGGCCATTAAGGCGGTGGTGGTGCTCCATGAAGGGTATGAGCCCAGCGAACAACTGGCCAAGGACATCATGGAGTTCACCCGCGGCAAGATCGCCGGCTTCAAACGGCCCAAAAGCGTTGATTTCGTAACGGACGACGAGATGCCCAGGACCCCCACAGGGAAGATCCTGCACCGGATCCTCAGGGAAAAATACGGCAAATGGGGGGAATAGGGATTTGAGATGAAAGGTGTTTTTTTGGATTTAACTCCCGTTCTTTATTGGAAAACACCGGTGTTTTATTCGTTAGTCGATACATTTCAGGCACTTTAAACTTTCTTTATGATCGGAGGATTGCAGACTATGTTGACAAAGGCATTTATTCCCTACAAAGGATACTATTCGAGCCCCTTCAGCAGGTGGCAGGGAAGCATGGCCAATGAGAACTCCATTGTTCTGGGGGCCACGACCACCAAAAAATGGTTGGCCCAGAAGAACTGGGATCCGGGCATGTTTGATTATCTCATCCTGGGAATCACCATCGGCCAGCTCCACCAGTTTTACTCGGCCCCCTGGGCCGCCGCCCTCATGGGTGCGGGGGGCATCTCCGCTGTGACCCTCAGCCAGGCCTGTACCACCTCCACCACTTGTATCTACCAGGCGGCCGTGGGCGTAGAGACCGGACTGTATCAAAACTGCTACACCCTCATGACCGACCGCTGCTCCAACGGCCCCCACACTGTCTGGCCCAACCCCATGGGGCCTGGCGGAGAGGTGATTTCAGAAAACTGGATGATGGACAATTTTAACAGCGATCCCAATGTGGGCCTCAAGATGGTAGAGACCGCGGAAAACGTGGCCAAGGAGGACAAGATCACCAAGGAGGAGTGCGATGCCCTGACCCTGCGACGATATGAGCAATACCTGGAGGCCCTGGCAGATGACCGTGCCTTTCAAAAGCGATACATGTTCCCGGTCGAGGTCAAGGTATCGAAGAAAAAGACTGTCTTGGTGGAGGAAGACGAGGGGGTGACACCCTGCACCGAAGAAGGCCTTGGCCGCCTGAAACCTGTGGTTCCGGGCGGGGTCCTCTCTTTTGGGTGCCAGACCTTTCCCGCGGACGGCAACTGCGGGGTGGTGGTCACCACAGCGGAAAAGGCCAAAGAGCTGAGCGCGGACCCATCCATCCCTATCCAGGTCATCGCCTACGGGTATTCGCGGACCAAACCGGGCTACATGGCCGCGGCCCCTGTGCCGGCGGCAAGGATGGCCCTTCAGAATGCAGGGCTTAAAATTACGGACATGAAGGTCCTTAAGACGCACAACCCCTTTATAGTCAACGACCTCCACTTCGCCCGGGAAATGGGCATCAAGGCTGAGGGGAGCGACGAGCTTACGTTTAACAATTATGGCTCTTCCCTCATTTACGGGCACCCCCAGGGACCGACCGCCGGCCGGATCATTATCGAGGGCATCGAGGAGACGGTCATGAAGGGCGGCGGCTATTTCCTCTGGGCCGGGTGCGCTGCTGGAGACACGGGGGGCTCCCTTGTCATCAAGGTGGGCTGATTCCGCAGATGACCATTGACCCCAAGGGTCTTACCTGTTAAAAAAAGGGCTGTTCTGATCCTTTTAGAACGGCCCTTTTCTTTTTAGGGCTATAAAAAAGGGATCGCGGTTTCCTGACAGGTTATTGAATCATGCAGACGATTATCTTTCAGTCTCTGGGCGGCCTCGGGCTTTTCCTGTTCGGGATGAAGATCATGTCCGACGGGCTCCAAAAGGTGGCCGGAAACAAGCTGCGCCGGATTCTGGCCATGGTTTCCAATAACCGTCTCATCGGTTGCGGCGTCGGCGCGCTGGTGACCAGCATTGTACAGAGTTCCAGCGCCACAACGGTCATGCTGGTGAGTTTTGTGGATGCAGGCCTCATGAGCTTTGTCCAGGCCATCGGGGTGATCCTGGGCGCCAACATCGGCACCACGGTCACGGCCCAGCTGATCGCCTTTAAAATCACCGCCTATGCCCTGCCGTCCATTGCTCTCGGGGTCCTTCTCAAGTTCTTTCTGGGCCGGGGAAAATGGATCTATGCCGGCGATGTACTCTTGGGCTTCGGCCTGGTGTTTTACGGGCTTGCCACCATGCAGGCCGGTTTCGCCCCCCTCAGGCATCACCCTGACTTTATCGCCCTGTTTACCCGGTTCAACGCCGATCACATCGGGAACCTGCTCCTGTGTGTTCTGGTGGGAACGGTCCTGACCATGATCCTCCAGAGTTCCAGCGCTACGGTGGGAATCACCATGGCCCTCGCCACCCAGGGTCTGCTGGACTTCGAGGCGTGCGTGGCCCTGATCTTGGGCGACAATATCGGCACCACTATTACCGCGGAACTGGCCAGTATCGGCGCCAGTCTCAATGCCCACCGGACAGCCCGGGCCCACACCCTCTTCAATGTGATCGGCGTCTTTTTTGTAATTCTCTTCTTCCCACTATTTGTAAAACTTATCATATGGTTCACGTCAACCTTCCTGGACATCGGTTCCCCGGAGCTTGTGGTGGACGGCCAGCATCCCTACATCGCCAGATACATTGCCAATGCCCACACCGGTTTCAATGTGGTTAACGCAATGGTTTTTCTCATCTTTCTCCCCTACCTGGTGAAGGTGGCCATCTGGCTGACGCCCCACAAAAAAGAGGCCGATGCCCTGGAGGAGCTCCGCCATATCAAGTATATCGACTCCAAATACATCGACACACCGGATGTGGCTATCAGTCAGGCCAGGGCCGAGATCGTCAGGATGGGGGAGGCGGTGATCCAGATGTACAACGACGTGATCGAGTCGCTCAAGGCGCGTAACTTGGAGGAGTTGATCCAGTGGCGGAAGCGTGAGGACACGATCGATAATCTTCAAAGAGAGATCATCCAATTTCTCGTGCAGGTTATGCAACACCCCATCAGTAAAGAAGAATCCAAGGAAGTGGCATCGTTGATGCGCATGGCCAACAACCTGGAGCGGGCCGGCGACGCTGTCGAGAATATAGCGGAACTGATAGAAGAACTTTTTCAACACGACCTCTACCTCTCCGAAGGAGGCATCCGCGATTATGACGTGATCTCCGAGGAGGTGGGGAGATTCCTGACCCTTGTGGTGAACGCCATCCGCCTGGGAGACAAAGAGGTCATGCTTCATGCCCAGAGGCTGGAGGATTCCATTAACCTCATGCGGGAAGAAATGAGGAGCAACTACATCATGCGGCTCCAGAGCGGGGCCTGCACTGTTGATCCGGGCCTGATCCTGGTGGATATGCTCACTGCCTTTGAAAAGATCGGCGACTTCTGCTACAACGTGGCCCAGGCCGTAGCCGGGTTAAAATAAATCCGGTTGAACTTCTCTGCAATCTCATTGACTGTTAGAACTTTCTGAATTGAACAGGTCATGCTTACCGCCACCCTTATGGCCCGCAAGGACCGGAGACAATGCATTCGATGCGGCGAATGCTGCCTCCGTTCCGGTCCCTCTCTCCAGCTCAGGGACATTCCCCTGGTTATGGAAGGGCCTATCGCACCCGCTCACCTCTACGCCTTGCGCGTCGGAGAGCTTGTCTGGGACAACGTCCATCAACAATGGCAAAAAACCGGGACAGAGATCATCAAGGTCAAGGAACAAAAGGGAACCAGGGCATGCCTCTTTTACGATGCGGCCAAAAAGGCGTGTACCATCTATGAACACCGGCCTGTCCAGTGCGTGGCCATGAAATGCTGGGACCCTTCCGAATTCATGCGGGTCTACCAGGAACCCAAGGCCAGTCGGAAGGACATCATCTTTGATCCAAACCTGTTGAGACTCATGGCGGTCCACGAAGCGCAATGTGGGTATGACCGGCTGGAGCATTTCGTAAAGGCCATTGAAAATACCGGGGAAGAAGCAGTGAAGGAGGTCCTTGGCATCCTGAAATGGGATCACGACCTCAGGCGCATGGCCCCTGAAAACCTGGGCCTTCCCCATGACGCCCTGGATCTGGTCTTTGGCCGTCCTCTGACCCACACCATTTCCATGTTCGGCCTCAAGGCGGTCCGGAAACCGGATGGATCGTATCTCCTGACCACTCTGTCTTCTCCATAAACATAATTGTAACCGTTCACGGGTGATTTTCGGTCAAATTTGGGATTGTCTGCCTTACGTAACAGCTCAATAACCCGGGGCAGGAGGGTTTTTCTTCCGCCCCGGCACTAGGTTCGCAGTTATCCCCCTAATTATTGAGGTGATATATTTTATTCTTGAACTGTTATATCATTTGTGACACATTTTGATCCGACAGGCGGGAAGCGGCCAACTCCTGAACCCCGCCAAACGGAGTTCCCCATACCCATTCTTGCGACAGCTTATGGAATCCTTTTTTGAAGTGAAAAGGCCTGATGAGGTCTTTGAAATTATTGACCGTCTCATAAGTCCCACAGGAGAGGAAACCGTTCCCCTGTCAGCGGCGGTTGATCGGGTAATGGCCAGAGACATGAAGGCCCCTGAAGACCTTCCCGGGTTTTTCAGATCCACCATGGACGGCTATGCAGTCCGGGCAAAGGGGACCTTCGGGGCCACCGAAGGCCTCCCCGCCCTCTTCCAGGTCGTGGGCGAGGTGCGTATGGGCAGGCCCCCGGACATGGTTGTAAAAGAGGGTCAGGCCGTCAAGATACCCACGGGCGGCATGCTTCCGCAAGGGGCCGACAGCGTGCTGATGAAGGAATATTGTCACTGCCTGGATGAGGAAACCATTGAGGCAACCCGGGCCGCATCTCCTCTGGAAAACGTCATCGGTCCTGCCGATGACTTCAGACGGGGGGCTGTTTTCTTGACAAAGGGACACCGGCTGCGGCCCCAGGATGTGGGTGTCTTGGCAGGGTTCGGCATCACGGAGATCCCGGTATTCAAAAAGCCGCGCATCGCCATTATTTCTACCGGGGACGAGATCGTGCCTGTTGATCACACCCCCCTTCCCGGCCAGGTGAGGGACATTAACCAGTATACGCTGGGGGCCCTCTGTCAGAGGGCCGGGGCAGAGCCGGTCTTTCTGGGCCTTTGTCCGGATAAGTTCGAGCCTCTCAAGGGGATTGTGGAAGAGGCCCTTGCCCGGTCCGATTCGGTCTGGATATCAGGCGGGAGTTCGGTGGGGACCCGGGACCTGACCCTGAGGGTTTTTGAGTCACTCGCGGACTTCGAACTCCTGGTCCACGGCATTTCCATCAGCCCCGGCAAACCCACCATTATCGGCAGGGCGGGGTCCCGGCCCGTTGTGGGTCTGCCCGGACACGTGGCATCGGCCCTGGTGGTGGCGGAGGTCTTTATGACGCGCATGATTTCCCTGCTGTCCGGATACGCCGGCAGGCCCAGACGCTGGGGCACGGTTGTGGAAGCTGAACTGAGCCGAAACATCCCCTCGGCTAACGGTAGAGAGGACTATGTGCGCGTCATGCTGTCGGAAGGCGAGAACGGGCTGACGGCAGTTCCGGTGTTTGGAAAATCAGGTCTGATTTCCACCCTGGTGGATGCAGACGGTCTGGTCCGAATCGATATAAACGCCGAAGGCCTCTATCAGGGGCAAAGGGTGAAGGTAATCCTTTTCGAACATACAGAGGGAGGTCTCCTATGAAGCGGCAGGTCTATCTTTCCATGAAATCGCTCGAGGAGGCCAAAGAGATATTCTTTTCCCGTTTTCACCCGGCACGGAGGACCGATAGTGAAAGAGTCAACAGCGAGGACAGCGCAGACCGGGTGACGGCCGAAGCTGTTTTTGCCCGTCTTTCAGCCCCCTTGCATCATGTCTCGGCCATGGACGGGGTTGCCGTGAGGGCGGCGGAGACCTTTGGCGCCACCGAACGTATTCCCAAGACGCTCGAGTTGGGCCGGGATGCGGTTTGGGTCAACACGGGCCAGCCGCTTCCCCCCGGCTTTGATGCCGTGATCATGGTGGAAAAGGTCCACGAGATGGACGACAGCCGCCTGGAAATACGCGGGCCGGCCTATCCCTGGCAGCATGTCCGCAAGGTGGGAGAGGACATGGTGGCCACCCAGTTGCTCTTTCCTCAGAACCACCTGATCCGTCCCTATGATATAGGCGCCCTCATCAGCGGGGGGATTTTTTCTCTAAACGTCTGGCAGAGGCCCCGGGTGGCCATCATTCCGACCGGCTCTGAGCTTGTCCGGCACGCAGACGTGAAACAAGGACAGCCCCTGAAACAGGGGCAGGTGATCGAATACAATTCACTGGTCCTTGCCGCCCTGGTCCGGGAATGCAAGGGTACGGCCATTATTTATGATGTAGTGCCGGATGTCCCGGAAGACATCCGGGCCGCCGTGACCCGGGCCGTTGATTCCGACGCACATGTGGTGATCGTCAATGCCGGTTCATCGGCCGGAAGCAGGGACTACACCGTTCATATGATACGCGAAATAGGAGAGATCATGGTCCATGGCGTTGCCATGATGCCTGGTAAGCCCACCATACTGGCCGCAGTCAAAGGGAAACCGGTCATTGGAAATCCCGGGTATGCAGTATCCGCGGCCCTCTCCTTTGACCAGTTTGTGAGGCCCCTCCTTTACGATCTCCAGGGATATCCGCAGCCGAAAGATGAGATCATCCGGGTCCGGCCCACACGAGACATCCCGAGCAAGCTGGGGATCGAGGAATTCCTGCGGGTCAACATCGGAAAGGTGGACGATCGGTATGTGGCCACCCCCTTGGCCAGGGCCGCAGGCTCGATCACCACGCTGACGCGGGCCGAAGGCATCGTGCGCATACCTCAGCTCTCAGAGGGAGTCACCCAGGATCAGGACATCGAGGCGCGGCTTCTGGTGCCTGAAGAGGCCCTGAAGCAGACAGTGGTAATCATCGGCAGCCACGATATTGCCATTGATATCCTGGCCGACGAAATCCGGAGAGAGGGACGCCACATCCGCATCTCATCCGGCAATGTGGGGAGTCTCGGGGGAATTATCGCCCTCCGCAAGAGAACTTGTCACATGGCAGGGTCCCACCTGCTGGATACGGAAACCGGCGAGTACAACCTCTCGTATATCCGGCGATACGCAAAGGGGATCGCCATCACTGTTTTTCACCTCACCCTCAGGGATCAGGGATTGATGGTTGCAAGGGGAAACCCCAAAGGCATCAAAGGGATAGAGGATCTGACCCGGCCTGAGGTCTCTTTTGTAAACCGCCAGGCGGGATCAGGCACGCGGGTTCTTTTCGATTACCGGCTGAAACAGGCTGGAATTGCGCCCGATGCCATCAAAGGGTATGACCACGAGGAATTCACCCATATGGCCGTGGCGGTGGATGTCCTGAGCGGGGCCGCTGACTGCGGCATGGGGATCTATGCGGCCGCCCGGGCCCTTGACCTGGATTTTGTTCCCATTGTGAGGGAACAGTACGATCTCCTGATCCCGAGCCGGCTCCTGGATCAGGCCCCTGTCCAGGCCGTATTGGAAACCGCCCGATCCCCCCATTTCCGTGAACGGGTCATGGCCCTGGGCGGATATGATCCTTCAGAGAGCGGGGAGTTTTTTGCCGAGGTGGAGGAAAATGAAGATGTCGCAGCTTAGGCTCAGATCAAGACAATGGATTGTGGATGATCAGGATCGGATTATTATGGGCGAGGGGAGAAAAGAGATCCTGGAGACCATCGAACGGACAGGCTCTATCAATCAGACCGCCAAGATCATGAAAATGTCGTACAAAGGGGTATGGAGCAAGATCAAGGTCACAGAGGAGTATCTGAACCTGAACATCGTGCATGCGGACCGGAAGATGGGGAGCCGGCTTACCAAGGAAGGGAAAGAACTTCTGGAAAAGTACCGTCTCTTGAAGGAGTCCTGTATTGAGGCGGACAACCAGTGTTTCAAGCAGGTGTTCGGCGGGGTCTGGCCCGTAGACGGAGAAGGCCGCAAATGAAATCCCGGACAGGTCCTCCCGTCGTTTCTATCGTGGGCTTCTCAGGATCAGGAAAGACCACGCTTTTGGAAAAATTGATTCGGGAGCTGATTGGCCGCGGTTGCCGGGTAGGAACCATCAAGCACGATGTTCATGGTTTTGACTTGGACAGGCCCGGAAAAGACAGTTGGCGGCACAAACAGGCAGGCGCCGTGGGCGTCATCATCTCCTCGCCCCGCCGAATCGGAATGGTCATGGATGTGGATCACGACCACCATCCGGAGCAATTAAAAAGGTTTTTTCCGCCTGTGGACATCATCCTTACAGAAGGCTACAAACAGGGAACCACGCCCAAAATCGAAATTTTTAGACTTGGTCTGAGGGATGAACCACTTTGCAGAGAAGACCCTCATCTCATCGGGATCGTCACAGACGCGAACATCGACATCGGCGTGCCCCGCTTTTCCCTGGAGGGCATTCCCGACCTGGCCGGTTTTCTGATTCGCCGTTTTAGCCTGATCGCCAACAGGGCCGCTTCCAGGACCTGACAGGCCCTAAGCTCGCCCATGGCGGCGAGCCGTCGCGCGAATCTTTCCTGCCCGACAGAAGCCTTGAATGGATGTCACGGCCCGGATGGGACAGACCTGCGTCAAGAATAGATCCAGCAGGGCGCCTTACTGTAACCGTTCACGGGGTCTTGAGATCTCCCTGATACACTGATATGAGAAAATCGCATCAGCTCAATAATTGGTGGGATAACAGCGACCGTACCACCC
>JAGHEC010000147.1 GCA_021159525.1 Deltaproteobacteria bacterium
GATAAAGGGTGATATGACAACAGCTGAATTATCATCGAAATACGAGGTTCACAGGTCACAAACAAGCAATTGGCGTAAGCGTGCCATGGATGGGCTTGTGGGGATTTTCAGGGGCAAGCGCGATAAATCCTTGAAGGAAAGTGAAAAGCTTATTGACGAGCTATACGGTCAAATTGGCCAGTTAAAGCTAGAAAACGACTGGCTAAAAAAAAGCTGCACTGTTTGAGCGTTGAGGAGAAGAGGCAAGTGATAGGCCCCTCCGGCAACAACCCCTCTCTGGCCAGTGCATCTAAAAAAGAGAGGAAAATGGTCTTGACAAACCCGTCCACCTTAGTTCGAGAAAAATCCGACATGGATTGCCGGCCCCTTTTGACATTGCATCTGATTTGCCTTACAGAGCTTGGTGTTGTGATCCTTATGATCTTTAATAGAATCACCCGGTGCCGGATACAGGAGGGCTGAGATGGAAGGTGAAAACAAAAGGAAACGACGAGAGTCGGCTGAAAACAAATGGACCGACGAATTTTCAAGGAAATTGATCGAGTCGTCTCCGATCGGCATTTATATCGTGCAGGACGGGGTTTTCAAGCTGGTCAGTCCCGAGTTTCAGAGGATTACGGGCTACTCCGAACAGGAAGTCTTGGGCAGAAACGCCCTGGACCTCGTCCATCCGGAAGACAGGAAGATGGTGCGGGAAGCGGCGATTGCCATGCTGAAGAAGCGCTTCTTTCCTTATGAATTCAGGATCGTAACCAGGAACGGCAAAATCAAGTGGATTCTCGAAACAGTCACATCCATCCAGTACGAGGACAGGCGGGCAGCTCTGGGTAATTTTCTGGACGTCACAGAGCGCAGGCAGGCAAAGACGCGGGTGCGGGAAAGCACAAATTTTCTCGGCACGATAGTATCTTCGTCGCATGACGCGATTGTCACGATGGATAATGAGGGAAACATCTCTTTTTGGAACAAGGCCGCAGAGAGGATGTTCGGGTATGCAAAGGCGGAGGTTTCAGGGAAGGAACTTCACCGGCTTCTCGCTCCCCGGCGCTTTCATCAGGCTCACATGGAGAGCTTTCGTCTGTTTCAGGAGTCGGGCCGGGGGCAGGCTATTGGAAGGACGCTTGAACTGGTCGGTGTCAAGAAGGATGGTTCGGAATTCCCCATAGAGCTGTCTCTTTCTGCGATGAAACTGAAGGAACAATGGCACGCCATCGGGATCATAAGAGACATCAGTGAACGGAAAAAGGCTGAAGAGGCCCTGCGTGAAAGTGAGGAAAAATTTCGCATCACTTTTGATAGCGCACCTGACTCGATTACTATCTCAAAGATGGATGATGGACGCTACCTTTTCGTTAATGATGCCTTTTGCAACTTTACCGGATATTCTAAAGAAGAAGCCATTGGGAAGACACCCTTCGAAATGGGCCTGTATGCCAACCCGGCCGACCGGGAAAGGCTCATAGCCGGTCTTCAACAGAAAGGCATGGTTGAAAGATTCGAATTACAATACCGGATGAAAGACGGACGTGTCCTCGATGCCCTGCTGTCGGGCAGAATTTTGAGATACGGGAAGGAAGATTGTCTGGTTGCAATCGTGAAAGATATTACTGAATTCAAAAGGACCCAGGCACAGCTTCGTGAGTCGGAAAAACGGTACAGGGATCTTTTTGATTCTGTTTCGGACTTTATCTACACGCAGGATCTTGAAGGGCGTTATACCAATGCGAACAGGGCCATGACCAGCATATTCGGGTATGAGCTTGAAGAGTTCATAGGGCGGAAGGCGGCGGATTTCATGAAGCCGGAAGTCGGAGAGCTGTTTCATACCGAGTACCTGGAAGGGATCAAGAAAAAAGGCCACTATGAGGGCGTTTCGAGTTTTTTTACAAAAGACGGCAGGAAGATATACCTCGAGTATCGGAACAATCTCATAAGACCTGAGGGAGGAGAACCCTTCATCAGCGGGATAGCCAGGGATGTGACCGAACGGATCCTGGCAGAAAGGGAAATCAAGAGACTCAACAAGCAGATGCTCCAGGCCCAGAAGATGGAGGCGGTCGGGACACTCGCGGGAGGTATTGCCCATGACTTCAATAACCTCCTCCAGGCAATTCTTGGATATACGCAGATTCTCATTATGCCGAAGGATGAAAGCGATCCGGATATTGCGGATCTGCGGCAGATAGAAAAGGCCGCCAAAAGGGCCGGTGAGCTCACTCAGCAGCTCCTTGGCTTCAGCCGCAAGGTGGAGAGCAAGCCGAGGCCCTTGAACCTCAATCAGGAGGTGCAACAGGTGGAGAAGCTCCTCAAGAGGACGATCCCCAAGATGATCGATATAGAACTCCACCTGGAAGAAGGCCTTCAAACGATCAATGCCGATCCCGCCCAGTTGGAACAGGTGATGATGAACCTGGGGGTGAATGCAAGGGACGCTATGGAGGAAGGCGGAAAACTCCTTCTTGAAACGGAAAACGTGGTCCTGGACGAGGGCTATTGCAGGGACCACCTGGGAGCAAGACCCGGGAGATACGTGCTCTTGAGTATCTCCGATACGGGCAAGGGGATGGATAAAAAAACCCTTGATCATATCTTCGATCCCTTCTTTACGACCAAGGAGGTGGGAAAAGGAACCGGGCTTGGCCTTGCCACGGTCTATGGCATTGTCAAGAGTCACAAGGGTTATATCATGTGCTACAGCGAACCAGGACAGGGGACGACCTTCAAGATTTACCTGCCGGTCATGGAGGAGGAGACCAAAGAGAGAAAAGTGGCGAAAAAGCAACAAGCTATGCCGGAAGGAGGGGATGAGACTATTTTGCTGGTGGATGACGAGGAGCTTTTGCGCGGCATTGGGAGGGATATACTGGAACAGTTCGGATACACGGTCATCCTGGCGAATGACGGCGAAAGCGCCCTTGAGGTGTATGAGAAGAGGGCAAAAGATATCTCCCTGGTCATCCTGGACTTAATGATGCCGGGCATGGGTGGGAAGCGGTGCCTCGTCGAGCTTCTGAAGATCAATCCTGATGTAAAGGTAGTGATCGCCAGCGGGTATTCCATAAACTGTCATGCAAGGGATGCCCTTGAGGCCGGAGCAAAGGCGTTTGTGAGCAAGCCATTTGAGCTAAAGCAGATACTTGGGGTGGTGAGGGAGGTTCTGGACCACGAATGAGGAGATCCATATTCTTACAAGGAGCGCAGTGGAAGACATCACCGAAGAAAAAACAACTGAAAAGGGCATCCAGGTTGAAAAGCTGGAATGGGGACGGACTTTTGACAGTGTTCAGGATCTGATGTTTGTCCTGGATACTGATTTCACTGTCAAACGCGTTAATCGAAGTACGGCCAGAAAACTGGGTCTTGATCCGCAGGAGATTGTCGGGCGTAAATGTTTCGAATTCATGCATCAAACCCAGGAACCACCCGATTATTGCCCAAACAGGAAATTACTTCAGGACGGCTGTGACCACTCGGTTGAGAGGAGTCTCGATAATCTCGAACGTTGGTTTGACATTTCCGTTTCGTCCTTGTTCGGCATGCATGGTGAAATAATCGGCTCTGTGCATGTGGCCCATGATACCACTGAGCGCAAGCTGGCGGAAAATCAACTGCGTGCGAGCCTGGATCAAACAAAGCACATCAAGCAACTGATGCAGGGACGCGAAATGCGGATAGTCGAGTTGAAAGAAGGAATCAACAGGCTATGCAAAGAAAGGGGCCGACCTGAGCCATATGGCGGGATATCTATTGTAAAAGAGCATGCAAAAATGGAAGCGGTTTTTGAACCCGGCGCTGAGCCGGGCCTCTCTACCGCCGACCGCGAGGTATCGATTGACCTCCTGGATTTGATCGGCAGGCCACTGATGCAGCAGCTCCTCGATAGTTTCTGTGAAGCAGTAAATATAGCGGCTGCCATTATTGATCTCAAGGGTGAGGTGCTCGTGGGGTCGCACTGGCAGCCCATATGTACAGAATTCCATCGTGTCAACGAACGAACGCTTCAGAACTGTGTTGAGAGTGATACCATGCTCGCGAGCCGTCTCGATGAAGGTGAACATCATCTAATTTACACATGCGGCAACGGACTGAAGGATGCCGCATCACCCGTAATAATCGGTGGCCTCCATGTCGCAAATGCCTTTATCGGCTAATTCCTTCTCGAGGAACCTGATGAGCCATACTTCCGAAACCAGGCAGCCGAATATGGGTTTGACGAAGATACCTATATGGATGCCCTTCATCAGGTACCCGTAATTTCAAAGAATCGGTTGGATTTGCTGGTAAACTTTCTCACCAATTTCGCCGAAACTGTGGGTTCTATGGGGCTGAATGCCTGGCGTCTCAGGAAGTCCACCAATGCTCTGGTCACGGAGCGAAAAGTGGCCTTGAGTCTGGCTGAAGATGCGCAGAACGCAAATGAGGCGCTGACCGCCAACGAAGCAAAATACCGCAATATCTTTGAATCTTTTCAGGATTTATACTTTCGCGCCAATAACCAGGGTATCGTCGAAATTGTCACCCCATCTGTCAAGAATTTGGCTGAATACGAACCGGAGGAAAATGTTGGATGATTTTGCAGAGACTGTGGCCTTACGCGCCCACGAAAAGGAGATCGAGTTCATCTGCGCCGCTGATCCTGATGTCCCCGGTTGCCTCAAGGGTGATCCGGGCAGATTGCGCCAGATCCTCACCAATCTTACAGGAAACGCCATTAAGTTCACATAGAAGACGCCTTCCGGTGCATGAAATCGGAACTGGGTTTACGGCCCAATTATCATCACCTGGAACGTCGATCCGACGGTCACATTTTCATAACGTTGGTGGCCTATCATATCATGCAAACCATAA
>JAGHEC010000084.1 GCA_021159525.1 Deltaproteobacteria bacterium
CTGCCGGGAGGGCGCCGTCTCTTTGTGACTTATCAGCGGGGGAAGCCGCAGCTCGACGAATGCGAGAATGCCAAAGGGGCAAGCCTGCCCGCCATTGCCTTGTTACCCATGTTACTTCCTTCTGCCATCGCAGATCCACGGGACGAAAGTCTTGGCAAGAACGCTCGATTGGCCTTGGCAGGCGGGTGTCCCCCGCAGATAAGTCACTGAAGAGACCGGCCCGGAGGCCCGGAGCACAAGAAAAATCTTCCTGCCCCGGTGGTACGGTCGCTGTTACCCCCCCAATTATTGAGCTGATGCTATTTCACGGACTTTTCCTGTTCGTTCTTGCTTTATCTCAGCCACTTTTTTCTCAATAAAGTCGATTACCTGTGTTTCTAATCGGACGTTGTTTAACCGGTTGATGCGGGGAATGCCGCCTGGGCTCAGGACATTGATCTCCACCAGCTTATTGCCGATTACATCAACCCCCACAAAAAAAAGCCCGTCCTCCACCAGCTTGGCGCTGATGGCCTGACAGATCGCCCGTTCCGCATCGGTCGGATCGTGCTTGAACGCCTTTGCCCCGGCATGGATGTTGGTCCTGAATTCACCCTTGCGGGGCCGGCGTTTCATGGCGCCCAGGATCTTGCCGTTCAGGAGAAGGATCCTCACATCCCCTCCCATCCCGACTACGTCCAGGTATTCCTGGACCATGATGGCTTCGCGTTCAGGGTAGGATCGGTAGGCCTTGACATAATAATTGATAAGGGAGTGCAGATTTTCCTGGTCCTTGACGCTGACCTTGATGACCCCTTCTCCCCCGTATCTCTGGAGCGGCTTGACCACCATGGCCCCGCCGAAATCATTGATGATCTTGCGGAGACGCGCCGGATCACGGGACACATGCGTCACCGGAATAATGTCAGGGAAATTGAGGATATAGAGCTTGCTGTTGGCCAAAATCTGGCCCGCGGCGCTGTTGATCATGAAGACCTTGTCGCTTACCGACGACAGAAATTCCATGGTCTGGTATATCAGAGGGGGATTTTTCCTTAAAAAAAGGGCATCCAGCTCGGTGATGGTCTCAAATATCAGTTCATCCCTTTTGAGGCACTTGATCAAGGCGCGCCAGTATTGCCGCATGGAAAGCCCTCTCTCCACCGTGATGTTGCGCATCCTGGCCACGACCTCGTTCTTGCGGATATAGATGTCATGAGGTTCCAGGAAATAGACGGAATGCCTCCGCTCATTGCATTCATACATGAGGTGACTGGTCGTTTCGGTTTCAGGTTCAAGCGACTCCAGCCGGTCCATCAAAAAGGCGATGTGCATATGCTCTCCGCTGGCTTGACTGCTGCGTATCCAATAATGCGGGAGGCAATGTCGCGCCCGGTGGCAGCCTCAAGCCCCCTGAATCCTGGAGAATAATTGACCTCGATGATCTTGGGATTACCTTCTTTGTAAACAATGATGTCTACCCCGGCGATCTCCAGTCCCAAAACCTCTGCGGAGCGGACCGCCAAGTCTGTCAGATGCGGGTCCAGGTCAAGTTCTTTTCCATACCCGCTCAGATGGATATTGGATCTGAAATCTCCCTCGAGGGGGCGAAGTTCCATGGCACCCACAATCTCCCGGCCTACCACAAGGGCGCGGACATCTTTCCGGCGGTCAGGGTCCAGATATTCCTGAACCAGCACACCGCGGGAATTGTCCTGGAGGTTTTGCATCACAAACTGGGCCACCACGGGCGAGTCCACCCGGACTACACCGCTTCCCTGACGGTTGCTGGGCATCTTGGCTACGACCGGATAGCCGCCCAGTCCCTCCACAGCATGGTAAAAACCGCTCACATTGACTGCCAACCGCGTATCGGGCACCGGAAGCCCGGCCCCTGCCAAGGTCTGGAGGCCCAGAAATTTGTGTCGCGCCAGGAAGATAGCAGCGGCCCCGTTGATCACGCGGACTCCGGCAAGCTCGAACTGCCGCACGACCCCCAGGGCATAATCATTGATGGTGGCCCCGATCCTGGGAAGCAGGACATCGGGCATCTTCGTGCCGGCGATGGCGACGGTGAGTCTGCTTGTCTGAATCTCGGAGAGGCAGTCCCGGGTGTGGATGAGCCGGGCCTGGTGTCCGGACTGCAATGCCGCTTCCATCAACCGGTGGTTGGGAGGGTAGCTCCTGTCGCGTACGCTCAAAATCCCGATGTCCATAGCCCTCACCTGTCACCTGACCAGGGTTTCCAGCTTTGAGAGGATTGTTTCTGTCTTTGAATGTGATTCACCGGGCCGGACCCCCTTTATACTCAACTGTAAGGCTCTCTTCAACCGAAAAAGCTCCCTGATCTCCTCCTGCGAATAGCCTTCCCCCCGGAGAAGCTTATAAATTTCTTCCACATAGGCCTGTCCGTCGGTAAAGCTTCGATTGATTTGTTCCGGCATCCGGGCCATGAGCCGGGAGGCGAGGCCTGAATCCATGGTATGGTGGCGCCATGCCAGTCCCAGGCCCTGCAGTCCCAGGCACTCCCTGTCCTGGTGTACCAAGGTGTTTCCTGTATAATAAAACAGGTAGGGATGATAATAAGGAAGGCCGCTCTGGTTGATAAACTCAATGGTTTCTGAAAATGTGGCTTCGGTTTCGCCCGGATACCCGACAATGAAGCTCCCCCTGCTCTCAATGCCCTCATCATTGAGCATCCGGATGGCTTCCAGGGACTGTTCCTTTTTGAGCCGTTTGTCCATGGCGTTCAGGATGGTCTGGCTTCCGGACTCCAGTCCAAGATCCACAAACTCACACCCGGAGCTCTTCATGAGCCTCGCCAGGTCCGGCCGCAGCGCGCTGGCCCGGGCAAATGAGGACCATGAAAAACCAAACCCTTCCGCGATCATCATTTCCAGAACCGCCTTCATCCGGCCCTTGTTGGCTGTGAAATTGTCATCCGTGAAGCGCACGTGTCTGACCACGCCCAGGGTGTCGATTTTTTTCAACTCCTGCTTCAGCACATCCATGGATTTGTAACGAACTTCGGGAAACAGCCAATGGTATGTGCAGAAACGACACCGATAAAAACAGCCCCTGCTGGTGTTTACCGGGAGGATAGGGCGCAAATACTGCATGGGGATGCGGTCCCATTCAATGGCGGTTTCATCCATGTGGATCTCTTCCGCCTCCCTCGGCGTGAAGACCATCCGGCCCTGTTGGTTGAAATAGGCCAGGTTGGGGACGGATTCAATGCCCCTGCCTTCCCTTATGGCCGCCAGGAGTCTTACCAGCGTGGCCTCCCCCATTGCCTCCACCACAAAGGCATCCACGCGGCCGCAAAAGCCGGCCATGAAGTCGAGGGTTTGCTGTGAAAACCTGTCCCCCGCATTCAGGACTTTTTTGATCAGCATGCCCCCTGCGATGACAGGGACATGGGGCGCCAAATCCTTGATGGCGCCGGCGATTTCATGGATGTCGTTCATAAAGATGAAGTTGGAGGAAATACAGACCGCCAGCGGCTCCTCGACAAACAGATCGTGCAAATCGGCCGTGGCATAATTTTGAACGATGATCGGATCGTACCCGTGCCTGCTGAGATATCGATAGAGGTAGATGCCGTTGAGTGTGACGCTGTTGGCCAGGGAGTAGTGGCGGGACACATTTTCCGGTGTGATTTCGGGCATGCGTCGCCCGTTTTTGACATAATTCATCAGGTCCAGGAGGTCCATATACCGGCCGTCTAAAAAGAGAAGGGAACTTAAAAGGTTCCGATGGACCTCCTTTTGAAGGGCGGGCAGGTCCAGACCGGGAAACCGATGGGATTGTCGTTCCGCCCTTGCCTCGGCATCTGCCAGCTTGCGCCTCAGATGGGCGTCGTTGTCCAATGGCTGGTTTTGGGCGATGACAATGACCTTCGGTTGTTTCAAGATCGACTTGGGCCTCCTGTGCGTGGCGGTTGGAATGGATGATTTGTGTGCATGGTAGGTAAAACCAAAATCGATGTCAATGATCATCTTTTTCGTGAGGCCGTTGATGTGTTGCAAAAGGCTTTCCCAGTTATCTCCCTGATTTTTGAGGTGATATTTTTTCCCTTTATTTGACCGGGGGGATAACTTATTATAAAAAATTTATGGATCATGTTCTGAGTCCCGAGAGATGTGTCCAAAAGGCTTATGCGGTCCGGTCCGGCGGGCTGAATTCGTTACCCGGAGTTCCCCGCCTGGACGGGGTCAGGCTTTTATCACGGAGGCCCGGAGCGGAAGAAAAATTCTCCTGCCCCGGCAGTACGTTCGCTGTTATCCCCCTAATTATTGAGCTGATACAGCGTTACCCTCTATTTGATGAGGTGATATAATGAGACATATTCTAAAGAAGCTTGCTCTAATTTGTCTTGTCCTGGCGACTTTAGTGGCTACGGGCTGTGACAAGTCTAAATGGCGGCCCAAGGAGTACGGGGGTCCGCCGAGCTGGGAACATGATATGGGCCGTCCGGACGGCTATGGGGGGCAGGATCCCTGGACATAGCCGTACCGGGTTTGTGCCGGGGAAGTCTGGCAATGGCCTCTGTACAAGCGGGTCTGTGTTGGGTGTCCCGCGCCGCCCCAGGTCCTGCCGCCATGAGCTTCAGCCCCGGCCCTACGTTCGCTGTTATCCGCCTGATTCAAATTCAGGGCTTTGACATACCGGATGTGAGAGAGGTCTTCGAGCGAAGCAATCAGGAAGGGAAGGATCTGAAATTTCTTGACATCATGATCGCCAGAAGCTTTCAGAACTATGATTGCCTGGTGGAAGACGAATTCAGGCGATGACGGGCTGGACCTGGAATACAGCATTCAGCTTTTTGTTAGATGCCTTTTCCGGCTGCCTGGCGGATCCGGGCCCAGATAGCATCGCGCCCCTGCCGGGTCTTAGCCGAAAAAAGGATTGGAGGATCAGGGATCATGTCGTCAAGCTGTTGATCTATGCGGGCTGCCCGCCGGAGGGTCTCCTGGCGGGAGACCTTGTCGGCCTTTGTGAGAACCACGATGGGACATTTTTCATAGTGGTTTAACCAGGCAAGGAGCTCCAGATCTCCCTGTGCGGGGTCGCGTCGGATGTCCAGGATCACCACCACTGCCTTCAAGGTCTTCCTGCTTCTGAGATAACTTTCCACCATATCCTGCCATGACTCTCTGATCCTCAGGGGGACGCGGGCAAATCCGTATCCGGGCAGGTCCACCAGATAAAGGGACGCCCCCAAGCGAAAGAAATTAATGGATTGGGTCCTTCCTGGCGTGGCGCTGGTCCTGGCCAGGTTCCTTCGGTTGGCCAAAACGTTGATGAGGGATGATTTGCCCACATTGGAGCGGCCGGCAAAGGCGATCTCCGGCCTGTCGGGCTTGGGGTACTGGGCCTGCTTGAAAGCACTTTTAACAAATGCCACATCCATGACTAAACCTTCGAAATAATGGCCCGGCCTTTCCATGCCGGCCTCAATCAACCGTGAGGTTCTATGCCAAACACGAGAAACACGGCGTGCCTCGGTTACCGGAATACCCTGACCGCCGCTTTCCGTGTGCCCTTGTGTATCAGCGAATCGTTAAATTGACAAGCTGTTTGATGTGAAACCGTTTCCGGACAATGTGACAGGTGTCAAATAAAGTGGGAGTTAGCATATAGATGCGTTTTTTGCCTTACCGGATGCCCATTCATATAACCCATATTCCGGGTTCAAGGGTTAAGAAAGAATGATGTCAGCAAGTTAGCCACCTTTTTTCTGTGACTACACTATAACGCAGCCGTGCTCAAATCCTTTAAATATGGGGTTTTCGTATCACCTCAATAATTAGGGGGATAACTGCGAACCTAGTGCCGGGGCAGAAGAATTTTTATTCCGCTCCGGGCCTCCGGGCTGGTCTCTTGAGTGACTTATCTGCGGGGGAGACCCGCCTGCCAAGGCCAATTGAGCGTTCTTGCCAAGACTTTCGTCCCGTGGATCTGCGATGGCAGAAGGAGGTAACATGGGTAACAAGGCAATGGCGGGCAGGCTTGCCCCCTTTGGCATTCTCGCATTCGTCGAGCTGCGGTTTCCCCCGCTGATAAGCCACGAAACCGGGGACCCATCCGAAGGATGGGGAGTCCGAGCAAAGCGAGGACAAACCGGGGACCCGCCCGAAGGGTGGGGAGTCCGAGCAAAGCGAGGACAAACCGGGGACCCATCCGAAGGGTGGGGTCTGAATCGAGCGAAGCGAGCGAAGAAGAGACGGCGCCCTCCCGGCAGTCGCGTCAGAAAAACCCTCCTGCCCCGGGTTATTGAGCTGTTACGTGAGGCGGACAACCCCAAATTTGACCAAAAATCAGCCGTGAACGGTTGCGTCTTCCCCAAGACGGTATCAGGCCTTTCTGCGGAGGATGAGTATCTCTCTTTTCGTTCCCTTTCCGGGCAAGGGGTAGGCGATCCGTTTGAAAGGAACAAGTGCATATCTCTCCATGACTTCCGCGGTTTCCTGAACCAGGGCATCGGCCCGGTTCCCCAAAAAGGTTGCCATGCATCCGCCCGGTGCAACATGGGCTGCACACAGGGGCAAGAGGGCGGGGAGCGGAAGAAAGGCCCGGGAGGTGACTACATCATACTCCCGGGGAATCAGGGCATCCCCTACTTGCTCAATGCGGCCTTCAATGACCCGGATGTCACACAGTCGGGCGAGGCGGATAACCTGTCTCAGAAATCGGACTTTTTTTTTGTTGGGTTCGATCAACTGGCATTTCAGCCGGGGTTTGCAGATTTTTATGGGGACGGCGGGAAAACCTGCGCCTGAGCCTATATCCAAAAGGGTGTGCTCGTCAGGGAGAAATGGGGTCGGAAGAATTGAATCAAACAGCAGCTCCTCCATTATGCGCCGCCTGGATGAAATTCCTGTCAGGTTGATCTTCTGGTTCCAGAGACCCAGTTCATTTAAGAAAACGTCCAATTGAACCCACTGGTCCCGATCCAGACGGATGCCGCGGTTACGCAACAGGACGCTGAATGCATGAATCTCGTCTATGCCCGGATTAGACAACGACCCTTCTCTTGATAATGCGAACCGCCTCTTCCGGGGTTTCAACTATATTGAATATATCGAAGTCTGTTTTTGATATGGTTCCCTGCGTCATGAGGGTTTCCTTGATCCAGTCCAACAGGCCGCCCCAGTAACTGGAATCCATCAGAATAACGGGAAAATATCGGATCCGCTTGGTCTGGATAAGGGTCAGGGCCTCAAACAGCTCATCCAGGGTCCCGAATCCACCCGGCATAATGATGTAGGCGACCGCATATTTGACGAACATTACCTTGCGGATAAAGAAGTATTTGAAGGCAAGTCTGATATTGGCGTAATCGTTGGGTCGCTGCTCGCTGGGAAGTTCGATGTGGAGACCTACGGATTTTCCTCCGGTCTCTGCCGCCCCACGGTTGGCGGCCTCCATGACTCCGGGGCCCCCACCGGAGATGATGTTGAATCCGTTTTGGACCAGCATGCCAGCCGTTTTGACCGTGTCCTTGTAGATCTTGCTCTTCGTATCGATCCTGGATGAACCGAAAATGGTGACGGCCGGATAGGCCTCGGGCATTGCTTCAAAGCCCTTGACGAATTCGGCCATGATCTGAAACATGCGCCAGGATTCGTTCAGGGTCAAATCGTCCACAATGTATTGCCTTTCCCGCATGCTTACAAGCCCTTTCTTGTTGGTGGAAATAATGAAAAAATTATTGATTTTTTTGAGTTTATCCTTTAGCTTGCTGAGGAAAACAGCATAGTTCCGGTCTAAAGGGATGTCAAGGCGCGTTTTGCCTGCGGAGAGGACTTTGCCGGATCCGGCGTTTTTTCATCCGGGGGTGGCTTTACCCGCGGCCCCATACATGTTAGAATATAAATAATAGGCTTGGATGGCTTCATCTGTGCGAATGCCGTGGTTTACTTTCTCTGCATCTGAATCAGGAGGGCACTTTATGCAACGTGTAGCAAGGGTTTCGGAGATCATCGGCGCCTCACCAAAGAGTTTCGACGATGCAATCCGGGTCGGATTCGAGAGGGCGAACAAGACACTGAGAGGGATAACCGGGCTGAGGATTCTTGAGCAGCGGGTCTCTGTTGAAGATGACATGATCAGCGAATATAGAGTGAGGATGGAGGTCATCTTTGTACTTGAGGCCTAACGGGAACATAGAGACGACCGGGCTGGGGGTCTGCCGAGGGAGGAAAAGGCTGGGTCCGGGTATAAAAATCCCGTATGATCCACAGGCCCCGGGCAGTCAGCGGTGTGGCCCGCATCCCTTTGCCCAGGGCATGTTAGGCGAGGTAACGGCGATTAGAGGAAATAACTATGGGAAAAAAACATGATCAGGCTGACGCAATGGACGCCCATCGGGATTATTTGACCGATGCCAGCACCCAATTCGGGAGAAAAGATGAAGAAAGGGATTTCCTTGACAGCATCGGGCAGGGACCTGTGGAAGAGGATATCCAGGTCAATGTGGGCGACCGCGTCAAGGCTGTGAGGGAGGAACGAAACCTCAGCCTTAAGGATATCTCCCAGAGGACTGATCTCAGTGTTTCCCTCCTGGAACGGATTGAGAACGGGAGTGTGGCGCCCCCCTTGGGGACTGTCATCAAGCTGGCAAAGGCCCTTGATCTGAAAATGGGATATTTTATTTCCGGGGAGGAAAATCGGCCCTATACCATTGTACGCAAAAGCGACCGGAAGGTGGTCTCCCGATACAATTCCGAGAAAGGGGCCTACTATGGCTATGCTTATGAATCCCTGGCCCCCCACAAAACCGACCGTCACATGGAGCCCTTCCTGGTTACCCTCCATCCGTCTGAAACCGCGGAAGAACGGTCCACCCATGACGGCCAGGAATTTATCTATGTCCTGGATGGGGTCATGGAAGTTCGTCTGGGAGAGGAGATCCATCTGCTCCAACCGGGTGACGCTATTTATTATGACTCGACCGTGCCCCATCTGGTCAAATGCCACGGGCCGGAACGGACTGTTATCCTGGCGGTTTTGTATTCCGGGCGGTGACATGACGGCCACAGGGGACCCTATGTTTGAAGGTATCACCTCAATAATTAGGGGGATAACTGCGAACCTAGTGCCGGGGCAGAAGAATTTTTCTCCCGCTCCGGGCCTCCGGGCTGGTCTCTTCAGTGAC